>JAODAU010000091.1 GCA_025463615.1 Microbacteriaceae bacterium
GGGCCGGTGGGCGACGTGAGGTCGAGCCACGCGCGGGCGCACGCGTCGACAAGCCGGGCGGGCGCCTCCGTCTCGCGCCACGACTCCACCAGGTCGGCGAGCGGCGCGTCGTGCAGGGAGCCGAGCCAGACCGACGCGTCGATGCCCCAGGTGAGCGGGCGCACCGATCCGTCGGCCGCCACGACGAGCACCGGGCAGAGCTCGCCGAGGCTCACGTCGGGGCTTTCCGGCACGATGTCGTGGCGGTAGCGGGCGAGGCGCACGCGGTCGGCCGCGTCGAGCTCGACGGGGATGCCGAGCTCGTCGCCCAGCCACTGCGACTCGACGATCGCCGTCATCAGCTCGAGCTCGTCGGGTCGATGGTCGGCGAGCTCGACGCTGGCGCGGCCGACGAGGGAGAGCGGATGCACCTGCACCCCGGTCGCCCCGGCCTCCGCCGCGAGCGTCACCACGGACTCGAGGCTGCCGACGTTGTACTGCGTGAGCGTGACGATCACCGCGAACGGCACCCCCGACTCCCGCACGAGCGCGAGGTTCTCGACCGTGCGGTCGAAGGCGCCGGCCTTGCCGCGGATCGTGTCGTGCTCCGCGCGGGTGCCGTCGATCGAGATCGCGACGGCGTCGAGCAGTGGCACGACCGGCTCCCAGCGCTGCGGATGGTGCACGAGCATGCCATTGGTGACCAGCGACGTCATCATGCCGGTCCGGCGTCCGCTCGCGAGGAGGCGCGTGAGGTGCTCGTACATGAGCGGCTCGCCGCCGGAGACGGCGAGCTGGGTGTAGCCCTCGTCCGCGGCATCCTCGACCGCCCGCTCGAGCGTGCGCAGCGGCACCTCGTCGCGCGCGTGCGGCCCCGAGACCGAGTAGCAGTGCGCGCAGGCCAGGTTGCAGCGCAGTGAGGGGTGGACCTGCAGGATGGGCGACGCGTGCACCATTGCTCCTTCGCTCGTGACAGGGGCGAGGAGCGTCGGATGCCGCGCCTGATACAGGTCAGCCGGAAACGGGCTTCGGCCGGCGCCGCGACAGCGCCACCCCGACCAGGCAGACCACGCCGCCGACGATCGCGAGCGGTGCCGGGATCTCGCGGTAGAACAGGAACCCGAAGAGCACCACCAGCGCGGGCACGATGTAGGTCGTCACTCCGAGTTGCCCGGCGGGCATGCGCGTGAGCGCGTACGCCCAGGTGCTGAACGCGAGCGCGGTCGGCACCGCGCCGAGATACACGGCTCCGAGGATGCTCGCCACCGGGGCCCGCGGAAGGTCGTGCACCAGCTGCCCCAGGAACGGCAGGCACGAGACCGCGCCGATCGCGCAGCCGAGGAACGTGACCTGGCGGCCGGGGATGCGCCGCAGCACGGGCTTCTGGCAGAGCACGCCGATCGCGTAGGTGACAGCGGCGATGAGCGCCCAGAGCAGCCCCACCGGCGAGCCCAGGCCCGAGATGCCCGTGCCGATGCCGATCAGCACCACCCCGACGAACGCCACGCCGGCGCCGATCGCGAGCCAGCGCGGGATCCCCTCCCCCAGGAACACGCCCGCGCCGAGCGCGATGAGGATCGGGCCGATGTTCACGATCATGGCCGTCGTGCCGGCGTCGAGCGTGTGCTCCGCCAGGTTGAGCGTGACGTTGTAGGCGCCGAACCAGGCGATGCCGACGACCAGCACGAGCAGCCACTCACGCGCCGTCATCCGCACCCACTTGCGGCCGATCACCACCGCGCCGAGCACGACGGTGCCCACCGTGAGCCGCGCGAGCGCCAGCGCGCCGCCGTCGAAGTGCGGCGCGACACCGCGGATCACCACGAACGCGCTCGCCCACGCGAGCACCGTCACGGCGATCGCGACGATCACGGGGGCGCCGAGGCCGGTGCGGGCGGGCGCCTGGACGGGGGATGCTGTGGTCATCCTGCGACGCTACCGACGACCGCAGACGGCCGGCCCCGTTTCGCACCACGATGTCCGGAACCCGCCGCAGGTTGGCGCGAACGCGTGGTCAGGCGTTGCGCGCGTCCCTCCACGCCAGCCAGTCCCTCACCGGCGCGAGGTCGTAGTCCGGGCCCGTGATGCCGAGCGTGAACAGCGAGGTGCCGAGCTCCACGAACTCGTCGGCCTGCTCCGGCGTGCGGGCGCGCAACTCGGTCGAGATCTCGATCTCGCTGGTGTCACGGCCCACCTCCGCGCCGTGCTCCGCCAGGATGCCGAGCTTGCGCTCCAGCGTCGCCGGGTCGCTGAAGCTGTGCCAGATGTCCGCGTGCTTCGCCACGATGCGCAGCGTCTTCTTCTCGCCGCCGCCGCCGATGAGCACGGGGATGTGCCGCGTGGGCGGCGGGTTGAGCTTCGCCCAGCGAGCCTCGATCACGGGCAGGTTCGCGGCGAGCGAGTCGAGCCGCTGGCCCACCGTGCCGAACTCGTAGCCGTACTCGTCGTAGTCGCGCTCGAACCAGCCCGAGCCCGTGCCGAAGATGAAGCGGCCGACACCCGTGCCCTTGGCGCTGATGTTGTCGATCGTGCGGGCCATGTCTGCCTGCAGGTTGGCGTTGCGGTAGCTGTTGCAGTTGACCAGGGCGCCGAGTTCGACGCGGCTGGTCTGCTCCGCGATCGCGGCGAGCATCGTCCAGGACTCGTAGTGCTCACCGTCGGCCGGGCCGTTCAACGGGTAGAAGTGGTCCCAGTTGAAGAGGATGTCGACGCCGAGGTCCTCGAGCTCCGCCGCCGTGTCGCGGATCTTCTCGTAGTGCGCGTGCTGGGGCGCGACCTGCACGCCGAGGCGGATGGGACGGGTATTCGCAGAAGTCATGCTTCAAGCCTAGGCGGGCCCGAACGCCTCACAGCGCCCCCATAGAGTGCGGTGCCTACCCTGTTCGCATGAGGTCAGGCGTGCGTTCGGCGATCGTCGCGGTCGCGGCCGTCGTGCTGCTCGCCGGGTGTGCGAACGGGCGGCTCGCCGTGGATGCGACGGTGCCGACATCCACGCCGCACGCGCGTCCCGTGGTGGTGGCGATCGGCGACTCGATCATGAAGGGGCACGGCCTCGATGCCGACCAGGCCTGGCCCGAACTGATCGCCAAGGACAACGACTGGAGCCTCACCAACCTCGCCTGCGACGGCGCCGGCTTCGTGACCGCGGGCGACCCGACCGACTGCGACGCCGACTTCTCGGGGCTGGTGGATGCCGCGGTGGCCCTGCACCCGGACCTGGTGCTCATCTCGGGCAGCAGCAACGACCTCGGCACGGACGACGGGGACATCGCCCGCAACAGTGCCTCCGTGATCGACTCGCTGCGGCAGCGGCTGCCCTCCGCCACGATCGTCGGCATCAGCACGGTCTGGAACGACACGGCCGCACCCGACCAGGTCGACGACATCAACGAGGCCGTGCGCACCGCCGTGCTCGGCGTGAAGGGGACCTACCTCGACATCGGGCAGCCGCTCGCCGGCCACCGCGACTGGCTGCAAGCGGACGACGTTCACCCCACCGCCAAGGGCCAGCAGGTGCTGGCGAAGCGCATCGCCGACGCGGTGCGCAGCGCGAAACTGACGCTCTAGCCGCGGCCGAGGAACTTCTGCAGGCTGGCAAGCTCCTCCTCGCTCGGGGCCGCCTTGCCCGCCGCGCCGCCGAGGCCGAAACCCGACCCCGCGGCCGCACCGCTCGGCTTCGCCCCCGACGCGAGCGCGGCGTTCTCGGCCGCCCGCTTCGCCGGGTTGCCCGAACGGGAGCCCTTCTTCTGCTGCACCTGCTTGCGACCGCCGCCGAATCCTGCGCCGGGGATCGGCCCCATGCCGGGCACCTGCGGCACGCCGCCCTTGGCCACCGTCTTCATCATCTTCGCGGCCTGCTCGAAGCGGTTCACCAGGGCGTTGACCTCGGTGACCGTCGTGCCCGAACCCTTGGCGATACGCACCCGGCGGGAGCCGTTGAGCACCTTCGGCTGGCGGCGCTCCTGCAGCGTCATCGACTGGATGATCGCCTCGGTGCGCGTGATCTCGCTCTCGTCGAAGTTCTCGAGCTGCTGGCGCATGCCCTTCGCGCCGGGCAGCATGCCGAGCATGTTCTTGATCGAGCCCATGTTCTTGAGCTGCTGCATCTGCCCCAGGAAGTCCTCGAGCGTGAAGCTGTCGGTGGCGAATTTCTCGGCGGTCTTGCGCGCCTCCTCCTCGTCGAAGGTCTTCTGCGCCTGCTCGATGAGGGTGAGGATGTCGCCGAGGTCGAGGATGCGGCTCGCCATGCGGTC
>JAODAU010000226.1 GCA_025463615.1 Microbacteriaceae bacterium
GTCGCGGGGCTCACCGCCCTGAAGGGAGAGCTCGCATGAGCGAGACAGTGATCCAGCACACGTTCGAGGCGCCCAACGCCTTCACCCAGGCGGAGCTCGGCTGGGAGGCCTGGCTCGAGCCGCTGCCCGTCGAGGAGCTCACCGAGCGGCACTGGGCCGGGCTCGTGGACAGGGGGCGGGCGAATAGCCCGTACTTCCGGCTGCTGGTGCGCGACCCGGACATCCTGGGCGCCCGCACCCGCACCGACAACGACATCTTCTACAAAGAGAAGGGCGGCCTGCCCCGCGCCCAGCGGGAGCTCTCCGCGGCGGCGGCCTCGCGCACGAACGGCTGCATCTTCTGCGCCTCGGTGCACTCGCGCTTCGCCACCCACCACTCGAAGCGCCGCGACGACGTGCAGCGCCTGCTCGACGACGGCACCTCGGCCCCCCAGGGCGACCCGCAGTGGCGCGCCGTGATCGACGCGTCCGTCGCGCTGACCCGCACGCCGGGCGAGTTCGGCACGGAGAACGTACGCCGGCTGCGGGATGCCGGGCTCGACGACCTGGCCATCGCCGACGCCATCCACGGCGCGGCCTTCTTCAACTGGGCCAACCGGCTCATGCTCTCGCTCGGTGAGCCGACCCCCGCGAAGGAGTCCTGACCCGGTGGCCCTCACCCCGGACTCGCTGCACGCGATCCGCGGTGGTCGCTCGTCGGTGAAGTGGACCAGGTACTCCGCCGACGTCATCCCGCTCTCCGTCGCGGAGATGGACTACGCCGTGGCGCCGTCGGTCGCCGACGCGATCGTCGAGCGGGTGCGGGCCTCGGACTTCGGATACCTCGACTCCCCGGGCCCGCTGGCCGGGGCCTTCGCGGACTTCGCCTCCGCGCGCTGGGGCTGGGCCCTCGACCCGTTGTCGGTGCGCGTGACGACGGACGTCAGTGCCGCCATCGTCGAGTCGCTGCGGTACGGCATCCGCCGCGGCGGCACCGTGGTGATCAACCCGCCGGTGTACACCGCGTTCTACGAGCTGGTCGACGAGGCCGAGGCGGTGCGGCGGGACGTGCCGTTGCTCGTCGAGGGCACGACGTGGCGCATGGATCTGGCTGCGCTCGAACTGGCCTTCGCCGAGGGGGCTGACGCGTTCCTGCTCTGCAACCCGCAGAACCCGCTCGGGCACGTCTTCGATCGCGCCACGCTCTCCGAGGTCGCGCGCCTGGCCGCGAGACACGACGTGCTCGTGATCAGCGACGAGGTGCACGCGCCGCTCACCCCCCCGGGCACGACGTTCGTGCCGTTCGCCGCGGTGGCGCGCGAACACGGCGCCCGATGTATCACCGTCACCTCGGCGAGCAAGGGCTGGAACCTCGCGGGCGCGAAGTGCGCGATCCTCGTCGGCGCGGACGAGCGAGCGGTGGCCGTGCTCGACCGGTTCCCGGGCGAGGTGACCTGCCGCACCAGCATCCTGGGCCTGCATGCGAATGTGGCGGCGTTCGCTGCCGTGGACTGGCTCGACGAGGCGATTCTGCAGATCGTCGCGAACGACGAGCTGCTCGCCGGCCTGCTGCGCGAGCGCCTGCCCGGCGCGGTGTATCACCGGCCGGACGCGAGCTACCTGGGCTGGATCGACCTGCGCTCCTATGGTCTCGGTCCGGATCCCGCCGCGACGCTGACCGCCTCCGCCCGCGTCGCGCTCAACGCCGGGCACAGTTACGGCGCGGCGTACGACGGCTTCGTGCGCATCAACCTCGCCTGCGACCCCGCGCTGCTGGTCGAGGCCGTCGATCGGATCGGCGGGTTCCTCGAGCGCTAGCGGTGCAATCATGGACCATGCACAAAGTGACCGGCATCGGCGGCTTCTTCTTCCGCGCACAGAATTCGGATCGGCTCACCGCCTGGTACCGCGACGTACTGGGCATCGACCCGGTGCCCACCGCCGCGGGGCAGAAGTCCTGGGAGCAGGAGGCGGGCCCGACCGCTTTCACTTCGATGCCCGAGGCGCTCGACCAGTTCGGCGCGCCGGACCGCGTGTGGGCCATCAACTTCCGCGTGGCCGACCTCGACGGCATCGTCGAGCAGCTCCGCGCGGCGGGCACGGATGTCGTGGTCGACCCCGAGAACTACTCCATCGGCCGCTTCGCCTCACTGGCCGACCCCGAGGGCAACCCGATCCAGCTCTGGCAGCCGGCCGACGACGAGGGCTGAGCCCCACCGCGAAGGGCAGACTTCGGCCCTTCCCAGGCGACCTGAACAGCCGTTTCCTGCCCCTCGGTGTGTGAGGTGCCGCTAGATGGCCCGCACCGAGTTGTTGCGGGCGTCGTGGGTGAGCTCGGCGCGGCCCAGCCTCTCGAGCAGCGGCGGCAGGTACATCCCGAACCGGCCGCGGTAGCCCTTGCGCAGGCCGTACCAGCCGCCCACCGGGTTGGACTCGGAGCGACCCCACGCCTCCACGGTGCCCTCGGCCGCCGGCTTCTGCTCGTCCGCGGCGCCGAGCGGCACCCAGTCGCCCTGCGCGACGAGCCAGGCGTGGAGGTCGTCGACGGCCCGCGCCTGGTACTTGAGCGTGGTCGAACCGACCACGCAGACGAGCTCGTCGCCCTCGACGTACATCTCGTAGTCGGATGATCCCGGCGCCGTGGTCAGCTGCCAGGGGGTGTCCTTCGTTCCTTCGGCCATCGTCGTGCCCTTCGGTTCGTGTGGGCCAAGGATAGAGTGCTGGTCACACGAGCGCGAGGGGTGCGGACCATGACGACGTCGATGCTGCTCATCGCCGACACCCACGTGCCCAAGCGGGCGCGCGACCTGCCGCCCGAGCTCTGGGACGCCGTCGACCGCGCGGACGTCGTGGTGCACGCTGGCGACTGGGTCGAGGCGGGGCTGCTCGGGCGGCTGCGGCAGCGGGCATCCGTGCTCCACGGCGTGTACGGCAACAACGACGGCGCGGAGCTGCGGGCGGCGCTGCCCGAGGTGGCGAGCTGGGAGCTCGAAGGGCTTCGGTTCGCCGCCATCCACGAGACCGGGTCGGCCGCGGGCCGCGAGGCGCGCATGGATGCCGCGTTCCCCGCCACCGACGTGCTCGTGTTCGGTCACAGCCACATCCCCTGGGACACCGTGACGCCCGCCGGCCTGCGACTGCTCAACCCGGGCTCGCCGACCGACCGCCGTCGCCAGCCGCACTGCACCTACCTGTGGCTGGTCGCGGATGCCGGCGCGCTGACCGAGGTGCGCCTGGTGACCCTGCCCCCGCGCTAGCGGCCGCCGAGGGCAGCCCGGATGTCCGCCTCGACGAGCGCCTCGTTCACGTGCGTGGCCGTCGCCATGCCGTCGCCCATCGCCGTTGCCAGCTTGAGCGACGGGTTCACCACGTTGCCCGCCGCCCACAGGCCGTCGACGCTCGTGGCGCCGCGGGCATCCACCGCCAGGAAGGATCCGGCCGCAGACACGGTGCGCTCGGCGTCGAGGCCGCGCACGGCGTCGTCGTTCGGCAGCGCCCGCGGGGCCGTGAACACCTGGTTCACCCCGTGCTCGTTCCCTGCGATGGTCAGCACGACGCCGTCGCCGGCCGCCGCCAGCGCGTCGACCGGCCCGTGGACCAGTCGGATGCCGCGCGCCTCGAGCCGCGGGAGCTCGTGCTCGTCGACCGGGATGTCGTTGATGAAGAGGATGACCCGATCCGTCCACTGCCGCAGCAGCTGGGCCTGGAAGACGCTCTTCGCGCCGGTGGCGAGGATGCCGATGTGCCGCCCGCGCGCCTCCCAGCCGTCGCAGTATGGGCAGATCACCACGCCCGTTCCCCACAGCTCGGCGAGCCCCGGCATCGCCGGCAGCTGGTCGGTGACGCCGCTCGCCAGTAGCACCTGACGCGCCCGCACGCGCGAACCGGAGGCCATGGCCAGCTCGAACGCGCCGCTCGATCCGGAGACGGATGCCACG
>JAODAU010000231.1 GCA_025463615.1 Microbacteriaceae bacterium
AGCCGATCGCTCGCGGCCGCACGATCGAAGTCGGGCCCAGCCACGACGTACCCGACCAGCACGTGGTTGCCCGCGACCGTGGTCTGCACGACGGATGCCGCGCCCGCCACGCCCTCGAGTGCCTGCAGCGCGGCATCCACCTCGCCCAGCTCGATGCGTCGGCCGCCCAGCTTCACCTGGTCGTCGGCGCGGCCGACGAAGTACAGCCCGTCGGCCTCGAAGCGCACCAGGTCGCCGCTGCGGTAGGCGCGGTCCCAGCCGAGCGCGGGGAACGGCGCGTACTTCTCGGCATCCTTGGCCGGGTCGAGGTAGCGCGCGAGCCCGACCCCGCCGATGATCAGTTCGCCGGTCTCGCCCTCCGGCACGCGCGTGCCGTCGCCGTCGACAACGGCCAAGTCCCAGCCGTCGAGCGGCAGGCCGATCGGCACCGGGCGCCCGGCGGCCAGCAGCGCCGCGCACGACACGACCGTCGCCTCGGTGGGGCCGTAGGTGTTCCAGATCTGGCGGCCGCGGGCCGAGATGCGGGTCACCAGCTCGGGCGGGCAGGACTCGCCGCCGAAGATGAGCAGCCGCACCGACTCGAGCGACTCCTCCGGCCAGAGCGCGGCGAGCGTGGGCACGGTCGACACGACCGTGATGCCGTGCGCGATGAGCCACGGGCCGAGGTCGGCGCCGGAGCGCACGAGCGAACGCGGCGCCGGCACGAGCGCGGCGCCGTTGCGCCAGGCCAGCCACATCTCCTCGCAGGAGGCGTCGAAGGCCACGGAGAGCCCGGCGAGCACGCGGTCGCCGGGGCCGATCGGCTCGCGGGCCAGGAAGAGGCCGGCCTCGGCATCCACGAAGGCTGCGGCCGAGCGGTGCGAGACCGCGACGCCCTTCGGCACGCCCGTGGAGCCGGAGGTGAAGATGATCCAGGCGTCGTCCTCGGGGCGCGGGGGCGTGAGGGCGGTGAGGCGGCCGGTCGTCGCGACCGTCGGCGCCTCGGGGGCCGGGCGGTCGTCGATGGTCGGGTCGAGCACGGTGAACGCGCCCTCCGCGCCCAGCCAGCCCACCACCGCGGCCTCGGAGAAGACGAGCTCGGCACGCTCGTCCGGGTCGTCGGCGTCGACCGGCACGTAGGCCGCGCCGACCGCCATGGTGGCCAGGATCGAGAGGTACAGCTCGCGCGTGCCCGACGGGATGCGGATGCCGACCCGGTCGCCGCGCCGCACGCCGAGGCCGGTGAGCCGGGCCACGCGGGTGTTCATGAAGCGCAGCAGCTGCCGGTAGCTGATGGCGCCGTGCGCGTCCTCGATGGCCACCGCATCCGGGTTCCTGGCCGCCGTCGACACGAGGATGTCGATGAGCGTCCTCGGCTCCGCGCGCAGGGCACCGCGCTCGAGAACGTCCTGCTGCACCCGTTGCCTCCGTCTCGCGCCGAAGTTCGGCGTGCGAAAGAGAGTAGTAGTGGCAGGTGAACAGCAGTCGTCGTTAACCCGCCGTCCACCCGCGCTGCGCCGGGGCGTCACATCCGCTCCGTACCGTCTCTGGGGTGAAGACCAGGCACACCGCGATCGAGGATTTCGACGACATCGAGTGGGACGACGACGAGCTCGCGTCGTTCGCCCTCATCGACCTGTGATCGCCGTCAGCCTGACGGTCCGCTCGGCGGAGTCGGCGCTCTGGCTCGACCTCGTGCGGCACCGGCTGCGCCGCTTCGACCCGGTGCGCGTCGACGCCACGGAGTCCATCGCCTCCATCCCGGGCATCGGCACGATCCTCATCGACGACCGGCCCGCGCGCCTCGTCCTCGGCGCCGTCGCCGCCGACCACCGCGGTGCCGAGAACATCCGCGCGGCGCTGCTGCACGAGATCGCGGCGGCCGTGCCCGAGAGCACGGCCCACTCGCGCCTCACCCTCGAGTGGAGCTACCCCGACATCGTGCCGGTGCGCCTCCGCGGCTGACGCTACAGGCCGTCGTCGTCGCGCCAGTGCTCCTGCCAGCGCCAGTCGATCGGCTCGCTGGCCCGCTGGTACCGGATGTCGGTCGACAGCCGCACCCGCCGGCCCGGGTCGACGTTGTCGGTCGAGGCGTGCACCACGTACGCCGAGTGCACCATCACGTCGCCGGCGCGATAGTCGGAGAGCAGCCAGCGCGCGTCGTGCCGATCGGCCAGGCCCGGCAGGTCCGCCGTGAGGGATCGCGCGGGCGGCCGCTTCCCCGCGCCGGCCGCGCGCTCCGCGGCGAGCGCCCAGTGGTGGCTGCCCTCGAGGTAGGCCAGGCCGCCGAGCTCGACGGGGGTGTCGCCGAGCGGGATCCACATCGAGAGCACCCGCTCGCTGCCCTCGCGCAGGTAGACGAGGTCGTAGTGCGCCTGCGTGGCGGTGCCGATGCCGTTCTCCCCCGGCCGGATGTGGCGGATGATCTTGCGCCGGTGCAGGTGCACCTCGTCCCCGAGGAACCACGCGAACCAGTCGCGGATCGCCGGGTGCGACGTGAGCGCCGCGTACTCCTCGCCCGGCACGATGTCGCCGAAGAGCAGCTCGCGGGTGAGCCCGGCATCCACCGCGCCGTCCGCGCCGACGCCGACCCGCGGGTCGGAGCCCGGCTCGACCAGGCCGGTGGGCGCGAGCACCGAGAAGTAGTACTCGCGGAACGCGCCCACCAGCTCCGGGTCGAGGTGCCCGGTGAGGTAGAGGTACCCGTCGCGGCGCAGGCGCGACCACAACAGCTCCCGATCCGCGCGCTCCCCGGCGGGCACCGGAGCGAGCCGCCCCAGGCGTGCGGGCGACTCGCTGAGTGTGTAGCCGTTGGAGGTGATCACCTGGCACTCACCGTGAATCCCTGGGCCTTTCCATACTTCACCAAGGACTGCTGCCAGGCCCGGAGGCCGACGTTCAGGTCGCCGGCCTTCGCGTACTGGGCACCCACATCGTCGCCGAACACGCTGTGCGCGTAGACCGTGTAGGGCAGGAAGGTCCAGCCTTTCGAGACGGTGCGTGCGCCCCGCGCCAGGACCTCGTTGATCTTCTGGCCGCCGAAGTAGGCGGGGGTCTCGTCGAGGAACGCCTTCGAGGCGAGGTCGGCGGTGGTCGAGGGGAAGCCGGCGCCCGAGAGGAAGAGCTTCACCCCCTGCGTCGAGTGGTTCAGCCACTTGACGAATCCGGCGGCCAGCGCCGGGTTCCTGCTCTGCTTGAGCACCGCCTCTGAGCTGCCCCCGTTCTCCGCGTTGCTGACCGTGTCGCCGTAGTTCGGCATCGGCGCGACGCGCCACGCACCCGAGCCGGCTGCGACGGACGACTCGAGCACGCCCGGCATCCACGCCCCCGTCACCAGGGTGGCGATGCGCCCGTCGCCGAGCGCCGTGTACCAGTCGTCGGTCCAGGCGCTGATCGGCGCCACGAGCCTGCCCTGGACGAGCTGGTTCCAGGTGTCCGCCCACCGTGTCGTGCCGGCATCCTGCAGGTCTATGGTCACGTCGTCGCCCTTCACGGTGAACGGATGCCCGCCCGCCTGCCAGATCATGCTCTCGGTGAACCCGGCGTCGCCGGTGTCACTGGTGATGTACGTGTTCGGGTCGCCGGCGTGGATGATCCTGGCGTCGGCCACGTACTCGGCCCAGGTCGTCGGCGGCTGAAGCTCGTACCTGTCGAAGACCTCCTTGTTGTAGAACATCGCCATGGGGCCGGAGTCCTCGGGCAGGCCGTAGAGGCCGCCGTCGATGCTGACCGAGCTCCAGGGGCCCGGTGTGTAGTCCTTCTCGAGCGCGTCGAACCCGTATCTGGTGAGGTCGACCAGCGAGTGGCCCAGCACGAACTGGGGTACGGCGTAGTACTCGATCTGCGCCACATCCGGCGCGCCCGAGCCGGCCTTGATCGCGTTCTGCAGCTTGGTGTACTCGGTGGTGTTGGTGCCCGCGTTCACGAGCGTGACCTTCACCTTCGGGTACGCCTTCTCGAAGGCCTTCACCTGGGCGGGTGCCTGCGGAGTCCACGACCAGTACGTGAGGCTCCCGCCCCTGGCGAGCGCGGCATCCACGTCGTCGCCGCCCGACGACGTGCCGCCGCCGCTCGAGCAGGCGACGAGGCCGGCGCCCAGCAGCGCGGTCGCGAGGAGTGCCGTCGCGCCGCGGCGCACCGATGTGCTGTGTCTCATGTCGGCTCCTTCATCATTGTGTGACGCCTCCCGCTCCCAGGCCCGACCGCCAGGAGCGCTGCAGCACGAGAAAGGCCGCGACGATCGGCACGATCGTGAGCAGCGCACCGGTGATCACGAGGTCGTTGATCGGCCGGGCGCCCACGCCGCTGGCCTGCGCGCTCCACTGGCTCAGCCCGACGGTGAGCGGATACCAGCGGGGATCGCTCAGCATGATCAGCGGCAGAAAGTAGTTGTTCCAGGTGGCGACTATGGCGAACAGCAGCACGGTGACGATGCCGGGCGCGAGCAATCGCAGCGCGATGGTCGCGAAGATGCGCAGCTCGCCGGCGCCGTCGATGCGGGCCGCCTCGAGAAGTTCGTCGGGGATGGCGTCTGCCGCGTAGATCCACACGAGGTAGAGGCCGAACGGACTGACGAGCGACGGGATGATCACCGACCACGGGGTGTTCGTGAGCCCCGCCTGGCTGAACAGCAGGAACGTGGGGACCGCGAGTGCCGTGCCCGGGATCGCGATCGCGCCGAGCACCACGGCGAACACGACCCGTCGGCCGGGGAAGCGGAACTTGGCCAGGCCGTACCCCGCCGCGCTGGCCAGCAGCGTCGCGCCGCCCGCTCCCACGACGACGTAGAGGAGCGTGTTGCCGAGCCATTGCACGAAGATGCCACCGCGGTAGGTGAGGGTGCGCGCGATGTTCGAGAAGAGATCGAAGTGCGGCCCGAAGGCCAGCCCGAACGTCGAGTAGAGGTCGCCCTGGCTCTTGGTGGCATTGATCACCAGCCAGGCGAGCGGGAACAGCGAGTAGAGCACGACGACAAGCATCAGGGCGGTGAGCAGGAGGGAGGGTCGCGGCCTCGGCATCCCGACCCGGCCGGTCGCGGTGCTCATCGGGTCTCCACCCGCGAACCGCGAAGCTGCACGACGTACGCGATGACCGCGGTGAGCAGGCCCATCACGATCGCGACCGACGCCGCATAGTTGAACTCCTGGCCGCCGAACGACAGGTTGTACGCGTAGAGGTTGGGGGTGAAGTACGTCGAGATCGCGTTAGGCGCCACCACTTTGAGCAGGTTCGGCTCGTTGAACAGCTGGAACGACCCGATGATCGAGAAGATCGTGGCGATGAGGATGGCGCCCCGCAGCGCCGGGAGCTTGACGCTCAGTGCGAGGCGCAGGTCACCCGCGCCGTCGAGGGTCGCCGCCTCGTAGAGCTCGGCCGGGATCGCGCGCAACGCCGCGTAGAAGATGAGCATGTTGTAGCCCAGGAACTCCCAGGTCACGATGTTGCCGATCGACCCCAGGATCCATCCGGGCGAGAGCGGCTGCAGGATGTCGCTCCCGAGCGCCGCATTGACCCCGCCGGTCAACCCGAAGTCTGCGCTGTACATGAATCCCCACAGCAGCGCAGCGACGACACCGGGCACGGCGTAGGGCAGGAAGATCGCAATGCGGATGAAGGCGCGGAACCGAAGCCGCGCGCTGTCGATCGCCAGCGCCGCCAGGAGCGCGAGGGCGAGCATGATCGGCACCTGCACGACGAGCAACACGGTGACGCGCCCGAGGGCACTCCAGAACTTCGGGTCGGCGAACACGGCGAGGTAGTTGCCGAGGCCCACGAACACGGTGCCGCCGACCAGCTGGTCCCGGAACATGCTCAGGCCGAGCGCGTAGGCCACCGGAGCCACGAAGACCGCGACGAACACCGCCGCGAACGGGCCCACGAACCACCACCCGCGCCACTCCCGCGTCGTTCGTCGAGTCATCGGGTTGACCTGATCCCCCTGTTTGCGTCACCATGACGTGCAGCGACGATACCATGGTGACGCCACCATTCCCAGTGTTGTGCGCGGGTGACGACATGTCCGAAAACCGCGAGCCGAGGCGCGGTCGCCGGCGCAGACTGGATGCATGAACACCCGCCACTCCCTCGTCGAGACCTCGCTCGGAACGCTCACCGTCGTCGCCGCGGACGGTTCGATCGTGGGGCTGTACTTCCCCGGCCACTGGTACCTGCCGCCCGCGGCATCCCTCGGTGACCGCGTCGAGGGCGACCCGCTGATCGACGAGGCGGCCGCCCAGCTGGCCGATTTCCTCGACGGATCGCGCACCGGATTCGACCTGCCCGTCGCCACCGCGGGGAGCCCGCTGCAGGAGCGCGTGTGGGCGATCCTGCGCGACATCCCGTACGGCGCGACCACCAGCTACGGCGCGATCGCGACCCAGCTCGGCGACCGCTCGCTCGCCCAGTCGGTGGGCCAGGCGGTCGGGCACAACCCGGTGAGCATCATCATCCCGTGCCACCGCGTGCTCGGCAGCACCGGCCGCCTCACCGGCTACGCGGGAGGGGTCGAGCGCAAGCGCGCCCTCCTCGACCTGGAAGCCCCGGCCGCGGTGGGCGTCCTCTTCTAACGCCGAGGGGCCTTAGATTGTCGCATTTTCGGGTCGAAATGCGACAATCTAAGGCCCCTCGCGGATGGGCTAGAAGCGCCAGCCCCAGCCTCGACCGAACATGCCGTCGAAGTCGCCGGGGGTGGGGGCCGCGCGGCCGCCGCGGCGCGAACCGAGGTACGAGCTCACGACCGCGGCGCCCAGGTCGTCGGCCTCGGGCGCGACCACACTGCCGCCGACGCGACGCGCCATCGAATCGATGAAGCGGGCGAGGCCGGGATCCTCGCCGAGCCGGAAGAACGTCGTCTTCGCGCCCAGCCGCATCGAGTTGTCCAGTTCGCGCACGGCGACGGCGATCGTGACCGGATGCGGCGGGTAGCTGAAGAACACGTCGCCGCTGGCCTCGAGGTGGGAGGTCGGCTCCCCGTCGGTGACGATCAGCAGCACCGGCTGGGCGTTCGGATGCTTCCGGAAGTGCCGGTTCGCCAAGAGCAGCGCGTGGTGCAGGTTGGTGCCCTTGTCGTAGCTGGCGTCGAGCCCGGTGAGCTGCTCGATGTCCATCACCTCGGCGTGGCGGCCGAAGCTGATGAGCTGCAGGTCGTCGCCGCGGAACCTGCTGGTGATGAGGGTGTGCAGCGCGAGCGCCGTGCGCTTCATCGGCACCCAGCGGTTGTCCATCACCATCGAGAAGGATGTGTCGACGAGCAGGGCGACCACGGCCTGGGTGCGGGCCTCCGTCTCCTGCACCTCGACATCCCCGATCTCGATCCTGACGCGATGATCGGTCCCTGAGGCTCTCGAAGGGGCCGCTTCGAGAACCTCAGCGACCGGCACTTCGCCCGCCTCGCGCGTGATCGCGTTCGTGATCGTGCGCGTGACATCCCACGGCTCGGTGTCGCCGAACGCCCACTCGCGCGTCGCGCCGGATCTCTCGCCCGCGGCTCCCGCCTGGCGCACATCGCGGTTGCCCTGCCGGCCCGACATCGTCTCGGCGACGTCGCGCAGCAGGGCCTTGCCCAGCTGCCGCATCGCCTTCGGGGTGAGCTTGAGCTCGCCGTCGGAGCCGCGCTTGACCGTGCCGGAGTCTCGGAGTGCCTTCTCGAGCGCCTGGAGGGTGCGGGCATCCACGGCGGCCTCGTCGCCGAGCTGGCGCGAGAGCTTGTCGAGGTCGAGGTCGTCGAGCCGCGACCCGTTGTAGGACTGCGAGAGCTGGTCGCTGAGCTCGTCGAGGTCGGCGATGTCCTGGAACACGCCCGTGCCGTCGCCGAGGCCGAGGCCCTCCTGGCCGTCCATGCGCTCCGAGCCGCCCCAGTTCTCGCCCGGGCGCAGCGAGCGCAGGTTGCCGTCGAGCTGCGACAGTGAGTTCATCAATTCGGGGGTTCCGAAGGCCTGCTGGGCGAGGGCGTCGAGCTCGTCGCGCTGCTCCTGGGTCATCGAGTTGCGCATGCGCTGGGCGGCGGCCGCGCGCTGGGCGAGCGAGTCGAGCAGCTCGTCGATGTTCGCCGGGTTGTCCGGGAAGTACTCGCCGTGCTTCTGCATGAACTCGTCGAACTGCTCCTGCGTGTCCTCGCCGCGGCGGTGCGCGTCGAGCAGGTCGTTGAGGTCGCCGAGCATCTCGTTGATCGCGGCGCGGTCTTCGTCGGTCGCGTTCTCGAGCGCCTGCTTCATGCCGGCGAAGCGCTGGTCGAGCATCTCCCGACCGAGCAGGTCTTTGATCTTCTCGTAGTCGGCGCGGGCCTGCGGGCTCTTCCAGTCGTAGTCCGCGAGCTCGCTCACGGCGGCGGCCGGGGATGAGGGGAGGTTGTCGAGCTGCATCTCGGCGAGCATCCGATCCCCGTCGTCCATGTCGACGTCGCGGGCCAGCTGGCCGCGCTCGGCCAGCACCGCCTTCTCGAGCAGCTGCCGGATCTCGTTGAGGGTTCCGTCGAGGTTGTGCCGTTGCGTGAGCTCGCGGCGGCGTTCGGCGACGCGGCGTGCCAGCTCGTCGAGGCCGGCCTTGTCCCGGCCTCCTCGCCTGAGGAACTCCCGCATCGCGGCCTCGGGCGAGTAGCCGGCCATGACGTCCTCGCCGATCGCGTCGAGCGCCTCCGTCAGGTCGATCGGCGGGGCGAGCGGATCGGGCCCGCCGTCGTACCGGCCATAGCGCGAGGCGCGCGTGAGCCGGCGATTGGCCCTAGCCATAGATGGTTTCGCCCCCGCCGGTCTCTTTGCTGATGCGCCGCATGAGGTACAGGCCCTCGAGCGCAAGCTCGATGGCGCCGGCACGCTGGCCGTCGTTCACTGCGCCGAGGCGGTCGGCGATCTCGTCGTACAGCTCGGACTCGCCCAGCACGGGCAGCCCGGCGAGGAAGTCGCGGGCGGTCACCTGCTCGCCGGTCGTGACCATGGCGCCGCTCTCGATCGCGTCGACGAGCACGGTGAAGTCCAGGCCGATGAAGTGCGCCCGCACCGTCTCGGCCGTGGCGGTGCGCAGCAGGTGGTCGAGGATCTCGTCCTCGCGGCCCTCCTCCCCCGACTCGAACTCGATCTTGCCCCCGAGCACGTCCACGGCCGTCTCGAGGTCGACCGGGCGGGCCACGGCATCCTGCTCGCCCTGCCGGGTGGCCCGGTGGATGGCGGCCGCGGCGATCGTCTCGGCGCCGGCGATCGCGAATCGCGCGCTCACGCCGCTGCGCTGGTCGACCGCGGTGGACTCGCGCAGGGCCCGGGTGAACCGGGCCAGGATCTCGACGAGGTAGTCGGGCACGTCGGCGACCAGCTCGGACTCCTGGCGGATGATCGCCACCTCGTCATCCAGCTCGGTCGGGTAGTGCGTGCGGATCTCGGCGCCGAAGCGGTCCTTGAGCGGCGTGATGATCCTGCCCCGGTTGGTGTAGTCCTCGGGGTTGGCGCTGGCGACCACGAGCACGTCGAGCGGCAGCCGCAGCACGTACCCGCGGATCTGGATGTCGCGCTCCTCCATCACGTTGAGCATCGACACCTGGATGCGCTCGGCGAGGTCGGGGAGCTCGTTGATCGCGACGATGCCGCGGTGGCTGCGGGGGATGAGCCCGAAGTGGATGGTCTCGGGGTCGCCCAGGCTACGGCCCTCGGCCACCTTCATCGGGTCGACGTCGCCGATGAGGTCGGCGACGCTCGTGTCGGGGGTGGCGAGCTTCTCGACGTACCGTTCGTCCCGGCTCCTCCAGGCGACCGGCAGCTCGTCGCCGAGCTCGGCCGCCAGACCACGGCAGCGCGCGCACACCGGCGCGAGCGGGTCGTCGTTGATCTCGCAGCCCTCGACGACCGGCGTCCACTCGTCGAGCAGCGCTCCGATCGTCCGCATCACGCGGGTCTTGCCCTGGCCCCGCTCGCCCAGCAGCACGAGGTCGTGCCCGGCGAGCAGGGCAGTCTCGAGCTGCGGCAGGACCGTGTCGTCGAAGCCGACGATGCCGGGGAAGGCGGTCTCGCCGCTGCGGAGGCGGTCGACAAGGTTCTCGCGGATCTCGGTCTTGACCGTGCGCGAGCGGTAGCCGGTGTCGCGGAGGGCACCC
>JAODAU010000188.1 GCA_025463615.1 Microbacteriaceae bacterium
GACGGCTGGCGCGGCGTGGTCGAGGCCGACGTGATCCCCCTGGAGCGCAAAGACATCCAGGGCATCGGCAAGCAGGGCGGCACCATCCTGGGCACCTCCCGCACCAACCCCTTCGAGGGCGCGGGCGGCGCGGAGGTCGTGCGCGACAACATGGACAAGCTCGGCGTCACCTCCCTCATCGCCATCGGCGGCGAGGGCACGCTGGCCGCCGCGAAGCGACTCTCGGATGCCGGCATCAACATCGTGGGCGTGCCCAAGACTGTCGACAACGACCTCTCGGCCACCGACTACACGTTCGGCTTCGACACCGCCGTGCAGATCGCCACCGACGCGATGGATCGGCTCCGCACCACAGGCGACTCGCACGGCCGCTGCATGGTCGCCGAGGTCATGGGCCGCCACGTGGGCTGGATCGCGCTGCACTCGGGCATGGCCGCGGGCGCGCACGTGATCCTCATCCCCGAGCAGAAGACCAGCATGGAGCAGATCTGCGACTGGGTGCGTGCTGCCAAGGATCGCGGCCGCGCACCGCTGGTGGTCGTGGCCGAGGGCTTCCACCTCGACTCCATGGATGACGCCCACTCCGAGCGCGGGCTCGACGCGTTCGGCCGCCCCCGGCTCGGCGGCATCGGCGAGCTCATCGCGCCCGAGATCGAGGCGCGCACCGGCGTCGAGACGCGGGCGACCACGCTCGGCCACATCCAGCGCGGCGGCACGCCCACGGCATACGACCGGGTGCTCGCGACCCGCTACGGCATGGCGGCGGTCGACTCGGTCATCCACCAGCGCTGGGGTCGCATGGTGTCGCTGAGCGGCACGAGCATCACCCACGTGGCCTTCGAGGACGCCCTGGGCAAGCTCAACACCGTGCCGCAGGCGCGCTACGACGAGGCCGCGATCCTCTTCGGTTAGTTCGCACCCGCCCCCCTCATGTGGCTTTTTGTTGCCGATGTCGCGATTTATTCGCCCCATCGGCAACAAAAAGCCACTTGGGTGGGGGTGAACAGGCGCGGGTAGCGTGAGGGGCATGTTCCGCGCGCTACGAGTCAGCCAGGCCCAGGATGCCCCCACCCCGCAGGTGCGGGCCGACCTCGTCGACGACTTCGACGACGACGCTCTCGGCGAGGGCGACGTCACGATCGACGTCGACTTCTCCAGCCTCAACTTCAAGGACGCGATGGCGCTCAACGGGCGCCCCGGGGTGGCCAAGATCAGCCCGCTGATCCCGGGGATCGACCTCGTTGGCCGGGTGGCGGCATCCGACGACAGCCGCTGGGCGGCCGGGGATCGGGTGATCGTCAACGGCTGGGGCATCGGCGAGGACCACAACGGCGGGCTCTCCGAGCGCGCGCGGGTGAAGGGCGACTGGCTGGTCGCACTGCCCGACGCGATCGCGCCCGAGCGCGCTGCGGCGATCGGCACGGCCGGGTTCACCGCGATGCTCGCCGTGCTCGCACTGGAGCGGGCGGATGCCGTGGGCGGCGACATCCTGGTGACCGGCGCGGCCGGCGGCGTCGGCTCGGTCACCATCGCGCTGCTGGCGAAGCTCGGGTACCGACCCGTCGCGTCGACCGGGCGGCTCGAGGAGTCCGACTACCTGCGGTCCCTGGGCGCGGTCGATGTGATCGACCGCACGCCGCTGGGCGAGAAGGGGCGGCCGCTGCAGTCGGGGAAGTGGTCGGGCGCCGTCGACTCGGTGGGCGGGCAGACGCTCGCGAACGTGCTGGCGCAGGTCGCGTACGGCGGGACCGTGGCCAGCTGCGGGCTTGCGGCGAGCGCCGACCTGCCCGGCACAGTGCTGCCGTTCATCCTGCGCGCCGTAACGCTCACCGGCATCAACTCGGTCTACGCACCGAAGGCGCTTCGTGAGGAGGCGTGGGCGCGGCTGGCGACCGATCTCGACCTCGGGCTGCTCGACGGCATGACGACGACCATCGGGCTGAGCGAGGCGATCGGGTACTCGTCGCGGCTGCTCGACGGCGCCGTGCGCGGGCGCACCGTCGTGGACGTGCGGCGCTGACCTCTGCCAAGCTGGCGGACATGTCACCCCTCTCGAACGTCGTCGTCCTGGTCGTGCACGTTCCGCTGCTGCTGATCCTCGCGGTCGTCTTCACCGCCCTCGCCGCCCTGTTCCACGTCTACGTGTTCGTGCTCGAAAGCGTGCTCTGGGCGCGACCGGCGACGTGGAAGGTGTTCGGCATCCGCACCCAGGAGGAGGCGAACACGATCCGCCCGATGGCGCTCAACCAGGGCTTCTACAACCTGTTCCTCGCTATCGGGGCGGTGCTGGGCCTGCTCACGCTGCCGTCGAACCTCGGCGCGGGGTCGGCGCTCGTCTTCCTGTCGACCGGCAGCATGCTCGCGGCGGCGCTCGTGCTGCTCATCAGCTCGAAGGGCGCGAACGCCCGCGCCGCGATCCTGCAGGGCACGCTGCCGCTCATCGCGATCGTGCTGCTGGTCGCCGCGCTGCTAGTCCACTGACGGCGCGGATGCCGCGGCAGCAGCCCTCGCGGCGGCGGGCAGCGCGTCGATCACCCGACCCACCGCCCTCTCGTCGAAGGCGGCCGACACGAACCACGCCTCGAACACCGACGGCGGCAGGGAGACGCCGGCATCCAGCATCGCGTGGAAGAACGGCGGGTAGCGGAACCCCTGCTGCGCCTTCACCTCCGCGTAGTTGTGGGGCGGCAGCGCGCTGAACGCGATGGAGAACAGGTTGCCGGCGCGCTGGATGACGTGCTCGACGCCCTCCGCCGTGAGTGCCGCCGTGACGGTCAGGGCGAGCTCGTCGGCGACGGCGTCGAGCCTCGCGTAGACCGCGGCATCCGCGGCCCGAAGCGTGGCGATGCCCGCGGCCACCGCGACCGGGTTGCCGCTGAGCGTGCCCGCCTGGTACACCGGGCCGAGCGGGGCGAGCAGGTCCATGATGTCGGCGCGGCCGCCGAGCGCGGCGAGCGGCATGCCGCCGCCGATGACCTTGCCGAAGGTGAAGAGGTCGGGCTGCCAGCCGGCGCCGTCAGGAACGACGCGCGCGGCCTCGAGGCCCCACCAGCCGGCCGGGCCGACGCGGAAGCCGGTGAGCACCTCGTCGAAGATGGTGAGCGCGCCGTGCTCGCGGGCGATCGCGGCCATCGCGCGGTTGAAGCCGCGCTCCGGCGGCACGACGCCCATGTTCGCGGCGGACGCCTCGACGATCACGGCCGCGATGTCGGGCCCGTGCTTGGCGAACACCTCGCACAGCGCGCCGAGATCGTTGTACGGCAGCACCAGCGTCTGGTTCGCCGTCGCGGCGGTGACGCCGGCCGAGCCGGGCATGGCGAGAGTGGCGACGCCCGATCCGGCCTCGGCGAGCAGGCCGTCGGAGTGCCCGTGGTAGTGGCCGGCGAACTTCACCAGCAGGTCGCGGCCGGTCGCGCCGCGAGCGAGGCGGATCGCGGTCATCGTGGCCTCGGTGCCGGTCGAGACCAGGCGCAGCCGCTCGAGCGGGCGCTGCTCCCCGGCGCTCATGCGCTCGCGCACCAGCTCCGCGAGCTCGGTCTCGCCCGGGGTGCTCGCGCCGAACGAGAGGCCGCGGGCCGCGGCATCCTGCACGGCCTTCACGACGCCCGGGTGGGCGTGGCCGAGGATGGCGGGGCCCCACGAGCTCACGAGGTCGACGTATTCGATGCCGTCGGCGTCGGTGATGTAGGGGCCGCGGGCCGAGACCATGAAGCGCGGCGTGCCGCCGACCGAACCGAACGCGCGCACCGGCGAATTCACGCCGCCGGGGATCGACTGCTTGGCCCGGGTGAAGAGCCGGTCGTTGCCGCTCACTTGAGCCAGCCTGCGAGCTCGACGGCCCAGTAGGTGAGCACAGCGTCGGCACCGGCCCGGCGGATGCTCGTGACCGTCTCCTCGATGGCGCGGCGGCGGTCGATCCAGCCGTTCGCTGCGGCGGCCTCCACCATCGCGTACTCGCCGGAGACCTGGTATGCCCAGACCGGGACCGGGCTGGATGCCGCAGCATCCGCCAGCACGTCGAGGTAGCTCATCGCGGGCTTCACCATCACCACGTCGGCGCCCTCCTCGACGTCGAGCAGGATCTCGCGGGCGCCCTCGCGGCGGTTGGCCGGGTCGAGCTGATAGCTGCGGCGGTCGCCCTGCAGCGACGAGTTGACCGCCTCGCGAAACGGCCCGTAGAACGCCGAGGCGTACTTCGCGGCGTAACCGAGTATGGCGGTTTGCTTATATCCATTGACATCCAGGGCCTCGCGCACGGCGGCGACCTGGCCGTCCATCATGCCGCTGAGGCCGAGCAGCTGCGAGCCGGCGGCCGCCTGCGTGAGGGCCATGTCGCGGTAGCGGATGAGGGAGGCGTCGTTGTCGACCCGGCCCTCGGCATCCAGGACCCCGCAGTGGCCGTGGTCGGTGAACTCGTCGAGGCAGAGGTCGGTCTGCACGACGAGCGCGTCGCCCACCTCCTCGGCGGCGATGCGCGTGGCGACGTTGAGGATGCCGTCGGGGTCGGTCGCGCCCGACCCCACCGAGTCCTTCTCCACGGGGATGCCGAACAGCATGACGCCGCCGATACCCGCCTCGGCCGCCTCAACGAGGGCCGCGCGCAGGCTGTTCAGCGAGTGGTGGCTGACGCCCGGCATCGATCCGATCGGCTCGGGCGAGGTGATGCCCTCGCGCACGAACATCGGCAGGATGAGCTGCGACGGGCTCGTGTGCGTCTCGCTCACTAGCCGGCGCATTGCCGGGGTCGAGCGCAGGCGTCGCGGCCGCACGGTCGGAAAACTACTCATCGTCACCCAACGCGATCACGTGTTCGACCAACCCTTCGACCAGGCTCGCGGCGGACCGGGACTCGGCGATCACGTGCACCGTGAGCCCCGCCTCCCGCGCGTCGAAAGCGGTGCGCGGCCCGATCGCCGCGACGACTGTCTCCTCCGGCAGGGGCGCGAGTTGCGCCTGCACCTGCCGGGCGACGCTGCCCGAGGTGATGAGGATGGCGGAGATGCGGCCGGATGTGACATCCGCCGCCACATGCTCGGCGACGGGCACGCCCACCGTGCGGTACGCCGTGACGAACTCCACGTCGAGGCCGAGCGTGCCGAGGCCGGCCACGAGGGTGGGCTCGGCGATGTCGGACTGCGGAATGAGCACGCGCCCCGAGATGTCGGATGCCGGCCACTCCTTGACCAGCCCGCGCGCCGAGTTGTCGCCGTCGGGCACGAAGTCGACCGTGTAGCCCGCGAGGGTGAGCGCCGCGCCCGTGGTCTCGCCGACGGCCGCGATGCGCGTGGTCGGCGGCACGACCACCTGCTGGCTCATCAGCACGTCGACCGTGGTGGCGCTGGTGATGACCAGCCACTCGAACTTGCCGCGCTCCAGCCGCTTGAGGGCGCGGGAGAGCTCCACCGCGTTCTCCGCGCTGGCGAAGTTGATCATGGGGGCGATCACCGGGATCGCGCCGTGGCTGCGGAGCAGCGCCGCCACGTTGTCGCCCCACTTGCCACCGCGCGGAACGAGAACGCGCCAGCCGGTCAGCGGCTTCGCGGGCGTCATGAGGCGCCCCCGAGGGGTGCGAGGTCGGCAGCGCCGAGGGACAGGAGCTCGGATGCCACGCGCTCCCCGAGCTCGATCGGCTGCAGCATCCGCTCCGCCGGCGAGCCCTCCACGACCAGCGCGTGCGAGCTGGAGACGGATGCCGACCCGTCGGGCGCGTACACGGTCGCCGAGAGGAAGAGCAGTTCGCCGTCGAGCACGGATGTCGCGCCGATGGGCGCTGCGCACCCGGCCTCGAGCTGTGCGAGCACCGCCCGCTCGCCGAGCACGGCGAGATGCGACGGCCGGTGGTCGAGCGCCTTGAGCAGCGTGTCGAGCTCGCGGTTCGGTTCGTCGCGCACCTCGATCGCAAGGGCGCCCTGGCCCGGCGCGGTAGGCCACGGTCCCAGCTCGAGGAAGTCGGTTATGGCGTCGAGACGCCCGAGGCGGGTGAGGCCGGCGATGGCGAGCACGACGGCGTCGAGCTGACCGGTCGCTGAGGCACTCGAAGCGGCCCCTTCGAGAGCCTCAGGGACCGAAGCCACCCGAGACAAGCGCGTGTCGACATTGCCGCGGATGTCGAGCACCTCGAGGTCGGGGCGGCGGCGCTTCAGCTGCGCGACCCGTCGTGGCGAGCCGGTGCCGACGCGCGCACCCTCGGGCAGCGCGTCGAGCGTGAGGCCGTCGCGGGCGGCGAGAGCGTCGCGGGCGTCCGCGCGCTTGGGGATGGCGCCGATGCGCAGGCCGGGGAAGACATCCGTCGGCAGGTCTTTGAGCGAGTGCACGACCAGGTCGCACTCGCCGGCGAGGAGTGCCTCGCGCAGGGCGCTCGCGAAGACGCCGGTGCCGCCGAGGCTGGCGAGCGACGCGGTCGAGTGGTCGCCCTCGGTGCTGATGGGCACGAGCTCGACGTCGCCGCCGGTGGCGCGGCGCACGGCATCCGCCACCTGGCCGGACTGGGCCAGGGCGAGCGCGCTGCCGCGCGTGCCGATGCGGATCGCGGTCACGGTGCCACCCCCGCCAGCGCCGGCTTGAACCCGAGCCGCACGTTCTCGCAGCAGCCCGGTCGGCACACGTCGTACCACGGGCCGAGCGCCGTCACCGAGAGCCGCTCCCCCACCGGAACGCCGTCGCGACGCTCCAGCACGAGGTCGACGAGCCCGGACACGAACGCCGCGTGCACGCCCGGCGTCGGGACGCGCACCGCGAACACCCCGAGCTCCGCGGCCGTCTC
The DNA here is from genome assembly GCA_025463615.1 of Microbacteriaceae bacterium. The sequence goes on from JAODAU010000188.1 coordinate 6,764, forward strand.
CATGGCCTCGGTGTCGAGGTCCCACTTGACCTCCATGTGATCCGAGATGAAGCCGAGCGGCACGATCACGAACGCCTCCACGCCGGATGCCGCGAGCTCGCGCATCGCGTCGCTGATGTCGGGCTCGAGCCACGGCTGCGTCGGCGGCCCGGAGCGAGACTGGTACACGAGTGAGTAGCTCGGGGGCGCCGATTCCTGCGCGGCGATGACGACCTCCGCGACGGCCAGGTGTTGTGCTGCATACGCACCACCCTCGCCGAAGCCGCGGGACTCGGGGCCGCTCTTCGCGGCATCTGTGGAGGGGATCGAGTGTGTGGAGAAGAGGATGTGGGTCTTCGCGAGCGGGATGCCGCGAGCCGCGACATCCGCGAGCCCGTCGCGCACGCCCTCGAAGAAGGGCTCCACGAATCCGGGGTGCTCGAAGAACTGCCGCACCTTGTCGATGCTGATCACGCCCGAGAGGCCGGTGTCGGCGAGCGCCTGGGCGTAGTCCTCGCGGTACTGGCGGCAGCTGGAGTACGAGCTGTAGGCGCTCGTGCCGATGGCGAGCAGGCGGGTGTACCCGGCATCCGCGGCCTCGGTGAGGGCGTCGCGGAGGTACGGATCCCAGTTGCGGTTGCCCCAAAGCACCGGGAGCGCGATCTCGCGCCGGGCCAGCTCGGCCTCGAGCGCGGCCTTCAGCTCGCGGTTCTGGTCGTTGATCGGGCTCACCCCGCCGAACGCGCGGTAGTGGTGCGCGACCTCCTCCAGGCGCTCCTCGGGGATTCCGCGGCCGCGGGTCACGTTGCGCAGGAACGGGATCACGTCGTCCTGCCCCTCCGGCCCGCCGAAGCTGGCGAGCAGGATCGCGTCGTAGGCCGTGGACGTCTCCACCCAGCCATCGGCGATGCCGTCAGCGCTCACGACAGGATCTCCGGGATCTCGTCGATCTCGATGCGACGGCCGGTGAAGAAGGGCAGCTCCTCGCGCACGTGGCGACGCGCCTCGGTCTGGCGCAGGTGGCGCATCAGGTCCACCAGGTCCACGAGCTCGGGCGCCTCTAGCGCCAAGATCCACTCGTAGTCGCCCAGCGCGAAGGATGCCACGGTGTTCGCGAGTACCTGACGGTACTCGCTGCCCTTGCGGCCGTGCTCGCCGAGCATCGCTCGCCGCTCGTCGTCGGGCAGGATGTACCAGTCGTAGGAACGAACGAACGGGTACACGGTGACCCAGGCCTCCGCCTCCTTGCCGCGCATGAACGACGGCAGGTGGCTGGCGCTGAACTCGGCGTCGCGGTGCACGCCCATCGCGTTCCAGGTGGGCAGCAGGTCGCGGAGCATGGTGGTGCGGCGCAGTTCGCGCAGCGCCCACTGGAGGTCTTCGGGGGTTCCGTCGTGCATCCAGACCATCAGGTCGGCGTCGGCGCGCAGGGACGAGACATCGTAGAACCCGCGGATGACGATGCCGCGCGCCTCGACCCGCTCGATCGCGCTCGCGAGGGAGGCGACATCCGCCTGAGTGGGTGTGGAAGGGTTACGACGGAGGACAGCCCAGAGGGTGTAGCCGCTCGGGGACGGCGCGGTGCTCATGGCCTCTATCCTCCCTCGCGCCGCTGTGAGAACCCAAAACGGCGGGGTGGGAGCGGTGTCAGTCGCGTTTCGCTATGGCGAGCGCGATGAGTCCGCCGACGGCCGCGACGGCCACCGCGGCGCCGATCTTCCACGCCGTCGGGTTCTCGCGGTACGACTTCTTCGCGCGCCTCGGCACGTTGAGCCGGTTGCCGATCTCGTCGAGCGTGTCCTGCAGCTGGTCCCGCGCGCTGATGACCTTGGACTGGATCTCTGCGGTGTCGCTCATGGTTCCTGTCGCTTTCCGATGCCCTTGATCGCGTTGACATCCCGCTTGACGCTGTCGATCGTCTCGGTGGGGGTGGGCGGGACACCCTTCTTGAGCTGCGCGACGCCGACCAGCACGAGGATGAGCACGATGACCAGCAGGATGCCGCCCACGATGAGCGCGGCCAGCCAGCCCGGCAGGAAGGTGGCGAAGCCCAGCACGGCCGCGGCGAGGAACACCATGATCATGAAGAAGCCGAAGACGGCCGCGCCCACGAACAGGCCGATGCCGATGCCCGCGTGCTTCAGCTTGCCGACGAGCTCGTCTTTGAGGTGCTCGAGCTCCTCCTTGACCAGCTCGATCACGAGGTGGGGCAGGTCTGCGACGAGCTGGAAGACCGATTTCCTGCGTGTGGGCGGGATGCTCACGATGCGCCTACTTCTCGGTGGCGGGCTTCGCGGTCGAAGCCTTCGAGGCGGTGGTTCGCTTGGCCGGGGTGGTCGTGCGCTTCGGCGCGACCTGGTTGGCGACCTTCTTGACGCTGTCGCTCACGAAGTCGACGACCTCGGGCGCCTTGTCCTTGGCGAAGTTCTCGGCCTGCTTGACCTGCTTCTGCACGCGCGGGTCACCCCACAGCTTCTCTGCGCCCGACCTGATCTGCTCGTAACGCTCGCGCCCGGCCCGGGCGCCGTGCACGTAGCCCACGGCCATTCCGACGACGAGAAGTGCCCTGCCTCGCATGATGTCTCCCTTTCGT
>JAODAU010000233.1 GCA_025463615.1 Microbacteriaceae bacterium
GTGCACGGTCGTGTCGAGCATGATCGACAGGCTCGCGATGCCGTAGGCCAGCAGCTGGGCCACCGGGATGCCGAGCAGCTCGCCGAAGATCGCGCGCAGCTCGGGCAGCCCGTCAGACCCTCCGTAGTTGCGCAGGTCGGTGCCCGAGGCGTCGCGGTAGTCGCCCTCGCCCGGGAGCGAGAGCAGCGCGTTGGAGAGGTCGAGCTGCGCCGGCGACGGCTTGCCGCGGGTGAGGTCGAGGGAGAGGTTCTTGCCCCTCAGGTCGGCGTAGGCGGATTCGAGCTCGGTCGTCGTTTCACTCACCAGACAACGGTACCGGCACGAGCACGAACACGGGGATCTCGCGGTCGGTGCGCTTCGTGTACGCCTCGTAGTCGGGCCACGCCTCCACCGACCGCGCCCACCACTCGGTGCGCTCCTCGCCCGTGGCGACGTGCGCGACGTACTCGCGCTTCACCGCGCCATCCTGCAGCTCCACGTGCGGGTTCGCCACGAGGTTGTAGTACCAGGTCGGATGCGTCGGGGCCCCGCCGCGCGACGCGACGACCGCGTACTCGCCGTCGTGCTCCACGCGCATCAGCGGGGTCTTGCGCAGCTTGCCGGACTTCGCGCCCACGGAGGTGAGCACGATGATCGGGCGACCCTTGAGGGTGTTGCCCTCCGCGCCATTCGTGCGTTCGAACAGGTCGAGCTGCTCGTTGGCCCAGTCGGCCGTTCCGCGTGCGTATTCGCCAGTGAGGGGCACGGTAGATCCTTTCGACTCATCAAGCGTAAGCCCGCGAAAGGAAGACCCGCCGCCGTGCGGATCAGGACACACGGCGGCGGGCGGGAGCCCGTCACCCCGCGGATCAGGACGCGGGGTGACGGGGGCTTGTCAGGTCTCGGTCGGGCCGAGATCGGGGGCGGCCACGAAGCGCGCCACGGGGTCGGGGAGGGCGTGCTGCTCGAACACGACGAGCGAGTTCTCTCCCGCCCGCACCGCCTCGGGCGGCACGAACAGCGTGTGCTGCGGGCCGCGCGACCAGTAGCGGCCGAGCGAGAACCCGTTGAACCAGGCGACGCCCTTGCCGAGGCGGCGCGTGTCGAGGTAGAGCGTCTGCGGTGCCGCCAGCGTGAGCGTCGCCCGAGCGAACAGCGGGCCGGCCTCGACCGGATCGCCGTCGGCGCGTGCGAGCTCTGCGTCGACGATCGCGATGTCGTCCAGGTTCAGCGGCAGCACCCGCCAGCCCGTCAGTTCCGTGCCGCCGAGCGTCACCGGGCCGATCAGCCCCTTCTGCTCGCCGATGAGCGGGCCGTAGTTGATGCGGCCCTGGTCCTCGACGAGCAGCGAGAGGGTGCCGGCGCCGGCGGGGATGACGATCGACGTCTCGTGCAGCTCGCGCGACATCACCCCGACCGGCTCGCCGCGGAAGAACACCTGCGCGCGGTCGCGCACCTCGCCCGTCGCGAGCACCAGGGGGCGCGGCGAGTCGATGTCGACGGAGTACAGGGCGAACCCGGTGTAGCGACCGAGCGCGTCCATGGTCGGCGGCGTGCGGTGCGCCGACCAGTCGCCGAGCAGGGGCGCCACCCGCGCGAGCGTCGCCGTCGCCGCGAACGGCGCCTCGAACGCGCAGGCCGGGATGCCTGCGGCGGGCAGTTCGTCGGGCACGTGCGCGTGGCGCGCGATCACCTCGCGGAACGCCCAGAACTTCTCGGTGGGCCTGCCGGCCTCGTCGAGTGGGGCGTCGTAGTCGTAGCTCGTGACGAGGGGACGGTAGGTGCCCTTGTGGTTCGCACCGTTGGTGAAACCGAAGTCGGTGCCGCCGTGCAGCATGTAGAGGCTGACGGATGCCCCGGCATCCAGCAGCACCTCGAGTTCGCGAGCGGACTCCGCCGCGGGGGTGGTGTGGTGCGGCTCGCCCCAGCTGTCGAACCAGCCGTCCCAGAACTCGGAGCACATGAGCGGGCCCGTGGGCTGGTGCCTGCGCAGTGTCGCGATCCGCTCGACGGCGCGCGTGCCGAACGAGCCCGTGGCGTGCGCGCCCTCGACGGAACCGTTGGCGAGCATCTCGTCGGTGGGCTGGTCGACGGTGGTGAGCGGCACGGTGATTCCGGCGTCGCGCGTGATGCGCACCAGCGACCGCAGGTAGTCGGTGTCGCTGCCGTACGCGCCGTACTCGTTCTCGATCTGCACCAGGATGACGGGGCCGCCCGCGTGCACCTGGCGCGGCGCGACGATCTCGTAGACGCGCCGCAGGTACTCGTCGACCGCGCGCAGGTAGGTCGGCTCGCTCGAGCGGATGCCGACGCCGGGCTCGAGAAACAGCCAGGCGGGCAGGCCGCCGCCGTCCCACTCGGCGCAGATGTACGGGCCCGGTCGCACGATCGCGGTCAGCCCGGCCTCGTGCACCAGGTCGAGGAAGCGCCCGAGGTCGAGCGCGCCGGACTGGGTCCACTCGCCGCGCCCGGGCTCGTGCGCGTTCCACGGCACGTACGTCTCGATGGTGGTGAGGCCGAGCAGCCTGGCCGAGTGGATGCGGTCGGCCCAGGCATCCGGGTGCACACGGAAGTAGTGGAGGGCTCCCGAGAGAACCCGATACGGCGCGTCGTCGAGCAGGAAGTCGTCGTCCCCGATCGTGAAGCGTGGCATGCTGACGGACTCTTTCTGATCTGGCAACCCGGTGGGAAACGACGGCTTTTGGGTCATGTGACCCATGTTTACGTCATCATCCTCCGCCAATACCGTAACCTGAGGACGCAAACAATCGCAAGCGCCTACTGGAAGCCGCCATGACCGATTCTCCCCGTACCCGCCCCGCCCGTCCCACCCGCGGACCGTCCATGGGCGACGTCGCCGCCCTCGCCCAGGTCTCGAGCCAGACCGTCTCCCGGGTGGCCAACGGCCTCACCAATGTCGATGAGAAGACCCGGCAGCGCGTGCTCGATGCGATGCAGACGATCGGCTATCGCCCGAACAAGGCCGCCCGCGCGCTGCGGCTCGGCAAGACGCTCAACGTGGGCATCATCATCCACTCGGTGGACCACTTCGGCACCGCCCGCACGCTCGAGGCGATCGCCGAGGCGACGGCCGCGATCGGCTACTCGATCTCGCTCGTCACCGTGGACGGGCAGGATGCCCCGGCCATCGGCGAGGCGTTCGAGCGGCTGCTCGAGCAGCGCGTCGACGGCATGGTGATCGTCACCGAGGCCGACGTGTTCAAGCGCTCCGGCGCGGTCATCCCGTCGGATGTCTCGGTGGTCTTCATCGACGGCCTCCGCGCCACCGACCACTCGCGGGTCGACAACGACCAGGAGGGCGGCGCTCGCGCGGCGACCGAGCACCTGCTCGACCTGGGCCACACGACGGTGCACTTCATCTCGGGCCCGGGCATCTCGGCGAACGCCGCGGCGCGTGAGTCGAGCTGGCGCGAGACCCTCGTCGAGCGCGGCACCGAGCCGCCGACCGTGCTGCGCGGCGACTGGAGCGCGGAGTCGGCCTACGAGCTGGCGCTCCCGCTGCTCGCCGACCGCGGGGTCACGGCCGTGTTCGCCGCCAACGACGCAATGGCGCTCGGCGTGCTGCGTGCGGCGCACGAGCTCGGCCGCGACGTGCCCGGCGACCTCAGCGTGGTCGGCTTCGACAACGTGATGGAGGCCGCCTCGTTCTGGCCGCCGCTCACCACCATCCGGCAGGACTTCGCCGCCGTGGGACGCGCCACCGTCGACCTGCTCATGGCCACGATCGACGCGCCCACGCGCCCGACCGAGTCCGTGATCGTGCCGACCGAGCTCGTCGTGCGCAAGAGCACCGGGCCGGCGCCGAAGCGCTAGACAGCCTTCACGAAGCGGGCCACCTCGGCCGCGAAGCTGCGCGGCTCCCATGAGTGGTTCGCGCCCGGCATGGACTTCTGCGTCGACCCCGGGATCGCCGCCGTGATCGCGTCGGCCGCGTTGCGCATGATCGGCAGCGTCTGCTCGCCGTAGAGCACCTCCACGGGGATCCGCAGGTCGCCGATCAGGTCGGGCAGGGGCTTCGACTCGGTCCAGGCGAGCGACTCGGCATCCGGGCGGTTGCTCACGACCTGGGCGACCAGCTGCGGGTACATCGGCGAGTGCTTCGCGCCCTCCAGCCACTCGGGAGGCATGTCCTTCATGTACCAGGCGAGGCCGCCCTCGAGGTCGCCGGCGCCGAGGCGACGGTCGAACTCGGCCGCGAACGGCACCGCGCCTCCGCCGATGGCGCCGAGCGGCGCCTCCCAGAGGATGAGGCCGTCGACGGGCAGGCCCGATGCGGCCGCGAACAGCGCGATCGAGCATCCCGAGGAGTGCCCGCAGAGCACGGCGCTCCCGCCCGCGACCTCGATCAGCGCGGCGATCGACGCGACCTCGCGATCCAGGTGCAGCTCGCCCTCGGCGGGGCTCTCGCCGCGACCGAGCCGGTCGTAGACGATCGTGGTGAGGCCCTCGGCGGCGGCGAGCTGCGCGGTCTCCGTGGTCGTCGGATCCCACGCCCGGAACGGCCCCGCACCGGCGACGAACACGACGGCCGGGCCCGATCCCTCGATGTCGTAGGCGACCCGGTCGCCCAGCGCGGTGGTGACGAATTCGGTCATGCTGTCCTCCGGGCGGGTCAGTCGGTCAGTGGGTCAATGGCTCAGTGGGTCGCGAGCTCGCACAGCGGGTCGGTGCGGGCGGCGGCCGACGCGAGCAGGCGCTCCAGGGCGGCGCGGCGTTCGGCGAGCCGCGACATCCGGTCGTTCATGTCGTCGATGGCGCGGCGGTAGGTCTCGAGGGAGGCGGGGCAGTCGTCGCCCTGCTCGTTGCCGCTCACGATGCACTCGAGGAAGGGGCGGGACTGCTCGGCGGTGATGCCCAGCCGGCCCAGCTCGTGGATCTCGCGGATGAGGCGCAGCTGGTGCTCGTCGTAGTCGCGGTAGCCGTTGCCGCGGCGGCGGGCGGTGACCAGCCCGAGCGACTCGTAGTAGCGCACGGCCTTCACCGTGACGCCGGCGCGCTCCGCGACCTCCCCGATCAGCATGGAATCAGGGTAGACCCTGACCCCGGGGGCAGGGTCTACCGCTTGACCCTGACCCGGAGGGCGGGCCCTACCGTCACGTCATGACAAACATGACCCTCGACAACGTGACCGACGAGACCTTCGCCGAGAGCGTGATCGCCGCCTCGAGCGGCAGGACCGTGCTCGTGGAGTTCTGGGCCGAGTGGTGCCCGCCGTGCCGGGCGCTGAGCCCGATCCTGGAGCAGCTGGCGGCGGAGCATCCGGACACCCTCACCGTGGTGAAGGTTAACGCCGACGACAACGTGCGCACGGCCAGCGAGTACCGCGCGCTCGCCCTGCCCACGATGAAGCTGTTCCGCGACGGCGAGGTCGTGAAGACCATCGTGGGCGCGAAGCCGAAGGCGGCCCTGGAGGCCGACCTGGCGGGGCTGCTGGGCTAAGGTCGCCGGCTCAGGCGAAGACGAGTTCTCGGTCGATCGGAGCGCCGGCGCGGCGCGCTGAGTCGGGCGCGGGATCGGTGAGCCGCAGCGGGGACGCCGCCTTCGGGTCTAGCGACGCGAAAAGAGCGCGCATCGTCCTGTCCACCTGGGAGGTCGCCGCGCTAGAACTTGACGCTTCAACAGCCATCAGGAGAGTGATCTCGCGGTCCTTCTCGGAAGCGAATAGGTACGTCCCTGCTGTCTGTTCGTTCGCATAGAGTGCGTCCGAGAGACGGGCGAGCTTGCTGCGGAACTGCGCGGCACGTTGCGCGCGAACGTGCACGATCACCTTCGCCTGATAAACCCTTGTCATTCCGTCACCCCAGCTCCACACAGTCGAAATCGTTCAGTTGCAAGCGGATCGCGGCCGGATCGACCGGCCACTGCCCCATTGTAGGCACTCGTACCGTGTATTTGTGCCTTGTGCACAGGCACACGAATTGCGAGTCGCGGTACTCGACCGTCCACGCGCATTGGCCCTCCAGCGCGACGAGAATGTGCTCGATCGCGGGATCATCGTGTTTTACGCGCAAGGTGATTGCCTCCTGCGCGCTCAAGCCCTCACGTCATGCTAGCGAGAATTATTTGTGTAGACAAAGCACTGCCCAGTATTCAGAAGGAGGAGCGCCCCGAAACCCAGGGACGGGACGCTCCTCCGGCGACGACACCCCTCACCAACCCGAATGGCTCGCGGCGCGCCCCGCGGGAGGGCCCACCCCCCGCGCAAACAGTTCCGAACGAGACTGTTTAGCTAAACACTAGACCAGGATCGATGCATGCGCATCGGTCCGGAACCCCCTTTTTCGGGGGCTCCGGGCCGTGAGATTCAGGGCAGGTCCACCGGGTACGGCTGGTCGAAGTCGGCGGATCGGCTCACCGCGTCCCACGTGGTCGCCTCGTCGAGCTGCCGCCGCGAGTAGGCGAGCGCCATGTCGACGGCGGTCACCCCGAGCAGCAGGTGGGTCGGGATGGCGTCCGCGTGAACCGCGCGCACGAGGATCTCGGCCGCGCGCACCGGGTCACCGGCCGGCCCCGCCGTGTTCTGCCGCATCCTCGAGTTCATGGCGCCGACCGTCGACGCGTAGGCCTCGGGGATGTCGTGCACGGTCATCGAGGCGCCGGCCCAGTCGGTGGCGAAACCGCTCGGCTCCACGACCATGACGCGGATGCCGAAGGGCGCCGTCTCCACGGCCAGCACCCGGCTGAACCCGTCGACCGCGAACTTCGCGGCCTGGTACGAGCCGATGCCCGGCGAGCCGCCCACGCGGCCGCCCACCGACGAGAACTGCATGATGAGCCCGCCGCCCTGCTCGCGCAGCAGCGGGATCGCGGCCCGCGAGACGTTGTAGACGCCCCAGAAGTTGGTCTCGAACTGGCGGCGGAAGTCCTCCTCCGTCGCCGACTCGATCGGGGCCACGTTGGCGTAGCCCGCGTTGTTGACGATCACGTCGATGCGGCCGAACGCCGCCTTGGTCGCCTCGAGGGCGGTGGATGCCGCGCTCGCGTCGGTCACGTCGAGCGGCAGGGCGAGCACGCGCTCGCCGAACCTCTCGCGGAGGTCGTCGAGCTGTTTCGGGTCGCGAGCGGTCGCCGCGACGCGGTCCCCCGCCTCGAGCGCCGCCTCGGCGAGGGCGCGGCCGAAGCCGCGGGAAGAACCGGTGATGAACCATGTTGTCTCAGTCATGGCGATAACAATACGCCGTTTCGTTAATAATGCAACTCGGTTGCGGTATGCTGGCGGCATGGAGGTTTTCGAGCGGGCGCGATCCGTCGAGGCGAAGCAGGAGCGCGAGCGCGCCATCCTCGCCGCCGCCCGCGCGCTCGCGGTCGAGCGCGGCGTGCGCGAGATCACGCTCACCGACATCGCCGCGGCCATCGGCATGCACAAGTCGGCGCTGCTGCGCTACTTCGAGACGCGCGAGCAGATCTACCTCCGGCTCACGGCCGCCGAGTGGCGCGACTGGGGGCCGGCCGTGCGCGAGCGGCTCGCCGACGCGCGCACGCCCGCGGAGATTGCCGCGGCGTTCGCCTCGACCCTGGTCGCCCGGCCGCTGTTCTGCGACCTGCTCGCGCACACGCCGCTCAACCTGGAGCGCAACGTGTCGCTCGAGTCCGTGCGCGAGTTCAAGCTGGTGACGCACGACGAGGTGGACCGGATCATCGCGGAGCTGCGCCGCATCCTCCCCGCGCTCAGCCTCGAGGCCGCGCTCGACGTGGTGGCGACGGCCACGAGCCTCGCCGGCGCGCAGTGGCAGATGGCGAACCCGGGCGAGGAGGTCGCCGCCCTCTACCGCAGCGACCCGCGGCTCGGCCACGCGATCGTGGATGTCGAGCCCCGCCTGGTGCGCGTGCTCACCGCCCAGCTCCGCGGTTCGCTCTAGCGCGCCCTGTGCTCCGCGATCACGTTCGCGTACCAGGCCGCCGACTTCTTGGGGGTGCGCACCAGCGTGTGCTCGTCGACGTGCACGATGCCGTACCGCAGCGTGAACGCGGCCGACCACTCGTAGTTGTCGAGCAGGCTCCAGAGGTAATAGCCGCGCACGTCTGCGCCGTCGTCGATCGCGCGCTGGATCCAGTGCAGGAAGCCGTCGACATACCGGATCCGCTCGTCGTCCTGCAGCGGGTCGGTGATCCCCTCCGCGTCCGGGACGCCGTTCTCGGTGATGAACACCGGGCCGCGCCAGCCGTAGTCGTCGCGCACCATCTCGAGCGCCTCGTAGACGGCGCGTGGGTAGAACTCGGCGCCGCTGTCGAGAAAGTTGCCGCCCGGCTGCGGGTGGCTCTCGGCCCAGGCGCCGGGGGTCTGCCGGGTCGAGTCGACGACCACGCGCGAGTAGACGTTGAGGCCGAGGTAGTCGATCGGAGCCTCGATGACCGCCTGGTCCCCGGGCTCGATCCGCGGCATCGTGCCCGCCGCCTCGAGCCGTGACCTGAGTCGGTCGCTGTAGCCGCCGCCACGGAGGGCGTCGAGGAAGAAGCGGTAGCCGTCATCCTCGCCCTCGTCGGCGAGCGCGCGGTCCTCGGGCGAGTCGGTGAGCGGCTCGCGCTTCCAGATGTCGAGCACGATGCCGATCTCGCCGTCGGCGGCCTTCGACTCCCGGAACGCCAGCACTCCCCTGCCGTGCGCGAGCATCGCGTTGTGCATCGCCTGCCGGCCGGCGCGTTCGTCGGTCCGGCCCGGCGCGAAGAAGCCGAGCGCGTAGCCGACCCAGAGCGCGATCGGCTCGTTGATCGTGGCCCAGCGCTTCACCCTGTCGCCGAACAGGTCGAAGGCCTGCGCCGCGTACTCCCCGAACCAGTCCGCCACGTCGCGGTTGGGCCAGCCGCCGCGATCCTCGAGCGCCTGCGGGAGATCCCAGTGGTAGAGGGTGACATTGGGGCGGATGCCGGCATCCAGCAGATCGTCGATCAGCCGGTTGTAGAAGTCGGCGCCGGCCGGGTTCACCGGCCCGACACCGCCGGGAACCAGCCGCGACCAGCTGAGCGAGAGGCGGTAGTTGTCGACCCCGAGGTCCTTCATGAGCCGGATGTCTTCGGGGTAGCGGTGGTAGTGGTCGCACGCGACGTCGCCGGGAACGTCGCCGCGCACCTTGCCGGGCGTGTGCGAGAAGGTGTCCCAGATGGACGGGCTCTTGCCGTCCACGTTCCAGGCGCCCTCGATCTGGAACGCGCTGGTGGCGACGCCGAACTCGAATCCGGGAGGCAGGTGAAGGGTGATGATCGGGTCCGTTCGTCGCTGACTGAAACCTTTCAGTCTCCGATGCTAGCGGCTAGACCGCGGCTCCTCCACACCACACCGCGCGGATGCTGCGGGTCGCCGCGATGTCGACTGTCGGGTCGCCGTCGACGAGCAGCAGGTCCGCCCTGAGGCCCGGGGCGATCGAACCGCGATCGGGCAGCCGGAACAGCTCTGCCGCCAGCGAGGTCGCGCTGCGCAGCGCCTGCGCCGGGGTGAGCCCGGCGCCGACCAGCAGCGCCAGCTCACCGTGGATCGACTCGCCGAGCACCGGGCTGAACGGCACGAAGGGCGCGTTGTTGGCATCCGTGCCCGCCACGATCGTGGCGCCCGCCGCCAGCATGTCGCCGACGGAACCCTGGGCCGTGTGGATGCCGGGGCCGGGGCCCTGCGTCGGCATCCCGAACTTCGCGCCGATGCCCTCCATCATCGAG
>JAODAU010000253.1 GCA_025463615.1 Microbacteriaceae bacterium
CTGCGCCCTCGGGGGTTTCGCACTCGTCGGACGGAATCCACTGCAGCTTGACCTTGGACTCGTGCGCGAATCCGCCGGCGCGAAGTGCCTCGGTGACCGAGAGGTAGGCATCCGGAAGATCGATGTACTTGCCGACGAGGCCGATCGTGACCTCGTGGCGCGGCTCGTGGACCGCCCTGAGCAGGTCGCTCCAGCCATCCCAGTTGACCTCGCCGGCCTCCACACCGAAGTGCTCGATGATGTAGGCGTCCAGCCCCTGATCGTGAAGCATGGTCGGGATGTCGTAGATGCTCGGCACGTCCACCGCGTTCACGACGGCCTCGATGTCCACGTCGCACATCAGCGCGATCTTGCGGGTCATCGACTCCGGCACCTCGCGGTCGGAGCGCAGCACGATCGCATCCGGCTGGATACCGATCGAGCGCAGCGCCGCCACCGAGTGCTGCGTCGGCTTGGTCTTCTGCTCGCCGGATGCGGCGAGGTACGGCACGAGCGAGACGTGCACGAAGAAGCAGTTGGATCGGCCGATCTCGTGGCGCACCTGGCGCGCCGCCTCGAGGAACGGCTGCGACTCGATGTCACCCACGGTGCCGCCGACCTCGGTGATGATGACGTCGGGGCGGATGTCGCCCGGGTTGGTCGGCTCGGCCGCCTGCAGCCGCATCCTGCGCTTGATCTCGTCGGTGATGTGCGGGATCACCTGCACGGTGTCGCCGAGGTATTCGCCGCGGCGCTCCTTGGCGATCACCGTCGAGTAGATCTGGCCGGTGGTGACGTTGGCCGCCTGGCTCAGGTTGATGTCGAGGAACCGCTCGTAGTGGCCGATGTCGAGGTCGGTCTCGGCCCCGTCGTCGGTCACGAAGACCTCGCCGTGCTGGAAGGGGTTCATGGTGCCGGGATCCACGTTGAGATACGGGTCCAGCTTCTGCATGACGACGCGCAAGCCGCGAGCCGTGAGCAGGTTGCCGAGAGATGCTGCCGTGAGTCCTTTACCAAGACTCGAAACGACGCCCCCGGTGACGAAGATGTGCTTTGTTACGCCCGCGCTCTGTTTGATCACCACGGGTTTTTAGCTTATCACCGGCTGGGGGCACTCCCGACGCCGCGACGCACCGCTCATCGGTCGAACGATCGGGCCACGTCGATCAGCTCGCGCGCGTGCGCCAGCCCGCTCTCGGAGTCGCTGAGGCCGGAGAGCAGCCGTGCCATCTCCTCGATGCGTTCCTCGCCCTCGAGCTGCTGCACGCTCGACGCGGTCACGTCTCCCGAGCTGTCCTTCACCACGCGCAGGTGGTTGGTCGAGAACGCCGCAACCTGCGCCAGGTGGGTCACGACGATCACCTGCGCGGTCTGCGCGAGGCGGGCGAGGCGGCGTCCGATCTCGATGGCGGAGGCGCCGCCGACCCCGGCATCCACCTCGTCGAAGATGAAGGTCGGCACTGGATCGTCGCCGGCAATGACGACCTCGATGGCGAGCATCACCCGCGACAGCTCGCCGCCGGAGGCTCCCCGACCGAGCGATCGCGGCTCGGCACCGGGGTGCGGCGCGAGCAGGATCGCCACGGCGTCCTTGCCCGATTGCGAGTACTCAGCGCGGTCGGTGACGTCGACGATCACCCGAGCGTCGGGCATCGCGAGCGCCGCAAGCTCGGCGGTCACCGCGGCGGACAGCCGCTCCGCCGCGCGCCGACGCACCTCGCTCAGCTCGGCGGCCATGGCGATCAGCCGGTCTCGGTCGGTCTCGACCTCGAGGCGCAGCCCGTCGATGCGGTCGGAGTCGTTGTCGAGCTCGAGCAGCCGCGCGCTGCCCGAGTCGAGGAAGTCGATGGTGTCGTCGAGGGTCGGCCCGTGCCTGCGCACCAGCGCCGAGAGCTCGGCCCGCCGCTCCTGCACGGTCTCGAGCTCGCGCGCCGCGTCGGCGTCGAGGCTGCTGAGGTAGCTCGCGAGCTGCACCGCCGCGTCCGAGACGAGGAATGTCGCGTTCGCGATCGACTCCCCCACCGCGGCGAGCGCGGCGTCGTGCTCGGAGGCACGGTCGACGAGACGCCGGGCCGATTCGAGCAGGCCGAGCGCGTCGCGCGGTTCGTCCAGGCTCTCCGAGGTGATCAGTTCGTGCGCCTCGGATGCCGCGAGCCGCAGGTCTTCGAGGTTGCTGAGCCGCTCGGCTCGCGCCGCCAGCTCGTCGTCCTCGCCGCGCCGGGGCGCCGCCTCCTCGATCTCGCTGATCGACTGTCGCAGGTCCTCGGCCTCGCGCGAGCGCAGGTCGCGCTCGGCCTCGAGCACGTCGAGCTCGCCCTGGTTGGTCTGCCAGCGGCGGTAGGTGTGCTGGTACGCGCCGAGGATCGTCGCGAGCTCGGCTCCCGCGAACCGGTCGAGCGCCTCACGCTGCGCCGTCGCCGATCGCAGCCGCACCTGGTCGGCCTGCCCGTGCACGACGACCAGCTGCTGCCCGAGCTCGGAGAGCACGCTCACCGGGGTCGTGCGGCCGCCGACAGTCGCGCGGCTCCTGCCGTCCTGCGAGATCGTGCGGCCGAGGATCAGCTCCGGTCCGTCGAGCTCGCCGCCGGCGTCCCGCACGCGCTCGGCCACGGCACCGTCGGGCTCCACGAGCCACTGTCCCTCGACGGATGCCGACCCGGCTCCCTGGCGCAGGATCGCGCTGTCGCTGCGATCGCCCAGCAGCAGCCCGAGCGCCGTCACGACCATCGTCTTGCCCGCGCCGGTCTCGCCGGTCACCGCGGTGAACCCGGGGCCCAGCGGCAGCCTCGCGTCGGCGATGACGCCGAGGTTGCGAATGGAGATCTCCTCGATCACGAGCTCGAGACCTCCCCCTCCGGCCCACGCCATCCGCCCGTGGGCAGGTTGAACTTGTTGACGAGGCGGTCGGTGAACGGACCCTGGTGCAGGCGGGCGAGGCGCACCGGCACCGACGACTTGCGCACGACGACCCGCGCGCCCGGCGCCAGTTCGTGCGTGCGACGGCCGTCGCACCAGAGCACTCCGGTGCCCTGCGTGCGCGCGAGCACCTCCACCGCGAACACCGACTCGGGGCCGACCACCAGTGGCCGGCCGAAGAGCGCGTGCGGGCTCAGCGGCACCAGCAGCATGGCGTCGAGGTCGGGCCAGACCACCGGGCCGCCAGCGGAGAACGAGTACGCGGTCGAGCCGGTCGGGGTGGACATGACGACGCCGTCGCAACCGAAGGAGGAGAGCGGCCGGCCGTCGACCTCGATCACGACCTCCAGCATCCGCTCCCGGCTCGCCTTTTCGACGGTGGCCTCGTTGAGCGCCCACGTCTCGTAGACGACCTCGCCGCCGACCTTCACGCGCACGGAGAGCGTCATGCGCTCCTCGACGTCGTAGTCGACCGCGAGGGCACGGCGCACGGTGTCGGTGAGGTTGTCGCGCTCGCTCTCGGCGAGGAATCCCACGTGCCCGAGGTTGACGCCGAGCAGCGGCACGCTGGTGCCGCGCACCATCTCGGCGGCCCTCAGGATCGTGCCGTCACCGCCGAGCACGATCACGAGCTCGAGCGAGTCGACCGCCACGGAGTTCACCAGCCGCACGTCGGGAGCGAGGTCGGGCGCCTGCGCCACGATGTCGTCGTGCTCGTCCCCCTTGAGCACCGGGGTCACGCCTTCGGCCACGAGCTGCCTGCACACGGTGACCGCCGCATCGAGCGAGTCTTGCCGCCCGGTGTGCGAGACGACAAGCATGTGCCGAGCTGCCACGTGTTATCTCCTTGCGGGCCTCGAGGGCGGGATCGACCGAGCGGTCGGGCGCGAAAAGCCTGTCCGTCCATTCTGTCGGATCGGCGGGCAGCCATGCGTCGGATGCGCCATTTCGGTCATCGCCGACCCTTGTGGAGGAGAGGATCGGGCCGCTCAGCGCCCGGGCACCGCGCGCACGCTACTCACGAGTTCTTCCATTATGGGAATTCCAGATCCCGATGACTTCCAGTACGAAGCCGACGAGCACCAAGGGCAGAAACCACCTGTTGAGTGCGAAGCCAAGGATGAAGCCGAGCAGCGCGATTGCGGCTCCAGTGACTGCCAGCACACGCCGCCAACCGTGGACGTTCCTCACGCGAGACCTCCAACGGCGCCACGACTCGCATTCACCGCGTCCTGCACGGCCCTGGCGATCTCGTTGAACTGCTGCTCGAAGAGCCGGTCCACGGCGGGGACAGTGAACAAGAAGCCCGGCGTGTCTTTCCGAAAGATCAGGATTGCTTCCCGACCAGACCGGACTCCTCTGAGTTCGACCACCATCGGCAGCTGCTTTCGGCTCGGACCGAGGGCACCCCACATGCGAAAGACGAATCGCGAACCGAGGCGGAATGACGCGGACAAAGACGTTCGCTCGACCAGTTCGGCCTTCGGACGGGCAAGGATCACCTGTTCTGCCGCCGCCAGGTCGGAACCGGGAAACACGAGGAGATCGAACGACCGGGAGTCGAGGGCTGGCGTGTCGGGCACGGCGAGGACTGTACACGCACCGCTCAGCGCCCGGGCACCGCGAACAGCGCGTCGGTCCACTCGGTCGGGCTCCCGCCGACCGTCGCACTGAGCCAGACCAGGTACTCATGGTTGCCGGCGTTGCCGAGGATCGGCGACTCGACCAGTCCCGCCGTCTTCAGCCCGAGGTCCCATGCCGCCCAGAGCACCTTGCTCACCGCCTCGGAGCGCAGGCCCGCGTCGCGCACGATGCCCTCGCGGATGCCCGTCCGCCCCACCTCGAACTGCGGCTTGATGAGCAGCACGTAGTCCGCGCCGATGCCGACCGTCTCGGCCAGAGCGGGCAGCACCTGCGTGAGCGAGATGAACGAGAGGTCCGCGACGACGAGGTCGACCCGCACCTCGCGATGCGCGGCGCCGTCGAGTCCGTCCGCGGTGAGGTCGCGTGCGTTGAAACCCTCGATCACCGTCACCCGCGCGTCGATGGCCACGATGCGGTCGAGCTGGCCGTGGCCGACATCCAGCGCTACGACGGACCTCGCGCCGCGCTCGAGCAGCACCTGGGTGAAGCCGCCGGTCGACGCCCCGACATCCAGCGCGTCACGCCCGGTCGGATCGACGGCGAAGGAGTCGAGTGCGAACAGCAGCTTGTGCGCGGCGCGCGAGACGTAGTGGTCGATCCCGCGCACGGCGAGTTCCTGACTCTCCCCCACGCGAGCCGAGGCCTTGATGACCGTCACGCCGTCGACAGTCACCGAACCGTCGGCGATAAGCCGGGCGGCGTGGGTGCGGGAGCGCGCGATTCCGCGTTCCGCGAGGGCGGCGTCGAGCCGCTGGTCCGTCACGCGCTCAGGCTCCCGAGTGGGGTGCGTCCCCGCCCTCGAGGGTGGACCGGAGCTGGTCGTGGATCTGCGAGTAGGCGTCGGCGCGCGACTCCAGCGGCTGGTCCTCGATCAGGCGCAGCCGTGAGAGCAGCGCGTCGTTCTCGCCCTGCGATTGCGCCGTCCCGGCGTCGGTGGTCTCGTCGGACATGCCTTAAACGGTACTCTCCGTGTACAACTCGGCGGGCACGTCGAGGCCGTAGATCGGCAGGCCCGATCCCCAGATCAGCGTCGTGGCCGCCCGGAGCAGGTCGATCGGCTTCGAGCCCTTCTTCACCACGCGCACCTTCGAGTCGTCGAGACTCACGACGGCCTTGCCGACGGTGACCGTCGTCACCGAACCCTTCGTCTTCGTCTCGGCCGCCGGGTACGGCTCGTGCAACTCACGCAGGTCGCCGAGGATGAAGGTGGGCCGCGACTTCGCGTCGGCCGCGAGCACCTGCTTCGGCCCGTCGATCCCGGTGAGCACCAGCGCCGACGCCATGCCGGCGCGGTTCGCCCCGAGGATGTCGGTGTCGAGGCGATCGCCGATGAACAGCGGGTGCGCCCCGCCGAACCGGCGCACCGCCTCCTCGAAGATCGCGACCTCCGGCTTGCCGGCCACCACGGGCAGGCGACCGACGGCGGTGTGCACGGCGGCGACGAGCGTGCCGTTTCCGGGCGCTATGCCTCGGGCGACGGGAATCGTCCAGTCGGTGTTCGTGGCCACCCACGGCATCTCGGGGTCGTCGTTCAGCGCGAACGACGCCTCGGCCAGCTGGGTCCAGCCCACGTTCGGAGCGAAACCCTGGATGACGGCGGCCGGCGAATCCTTCGCCGAGTCCGTGACGATGAAACCCGCGCCGGCGACGACGCTGGTGAGTCCTTCGCCGCCGACGACGAGGATCGTCGAGCCGGCGGGCACCCGATCTGCGAGCAGGCGGATGGCGGCCTGCGGGGACGTGACGACGTCCTCCTCGGTCACGGTGAGGCCGAGCGAGGAGAGATGCTCGGCCACGGACTTCGCCGTGCGAGAAGCGTTGTTGGTGAGGTACCCGATGCGGATGCCGGCGGCCGCCTCGTTCATGCTCTCCACGGCATATACGATCGCGTCGGGTCCCTTGTAGATCACTCCGTCGAGGTCGGCGAGCAGCAGATCGACACCGTCGAGGGGCGTGCGCTCAGTCATTCAGTTCGCCGGAAGGCTCGTCGTGGCCGCCCTCGGAAGGCTCGCCGACCGGCTCGTCCTCCTCGACGATCTCGATCACGTCCTCCTCGGGGTCGCTGTCACGGCTCTCGAGCGCGTCCTCGGCGACCTCGGCGCGACGGAACCAGACCTCGGCCTCCTCGTTGCGCCCGAGTTCCTCGAGCACGGTGGCGTAGGCGTCGAACAGGTCCGGACTCCATGGGAACGCCCGCTGCGGGTCCAGCTGCGGGATCTGCAGCTCGACGAGCGCGGCGTCCGGCTGGCCCAGGTCGAGGCGGGCGCCGGACATCGCGACGGCGAGCAGCACCTGCACCTCGACCGGCAGCGACGCGCGGGGCACGGATCGGCCGAGCTCGAGCGCGCGATCGGGTCGGCCCAGGCCGCGCTCGCTGTCCACCATCAGCGGCAGCTGGTCGTCCTTGCCCGAGATGCGTCGATAGGTGCGCAGCTCGCGAAGTGCGAGCGCGAAGTCGCCGATCGAGTAGGCGGTGATGGCGAGCGTCTCGCGCACCACCGAGATGCGGCCGCCGCGGCGAGCGGCGGAGAGCGCGTGCTGGTGTGCCAGCTCGGGGTCCGAGTCGATCAGGCGGGCGACCATGACCAGGTGGCGCGCGATCTCGTCGGCGTTCTCCTTCTCCAGGGTCTTGAGCTGCGCCCGCGCGACGCGGTCGAGCTCCTTCGCCTGCACGTCCTCGGGAATGATCGGGTCGTCGTGCCGCATGCGCACCGAACGAAGGCGCAGCGGATCGGGATCGACGAATTCAGGGGCCGGACGCGACGGACGACGCGGCGCCCCGCGATCGGGTCGCGCACCGTTGCTCGGGCGACCGGCCTGGGGACGACCGCCCTCGGGACGACCGCGGGACGGCTTGCCGTCGCCGGGGCGTCCCCCTGTCGGCCGGCCTTGTCGCCTGCCCCGTTCACCAGAATCGGACACGGTCGCTCCCTGAAGTCTGTCGTCGCTATTGAGCTGTACCTGAATTGTGCTTAACGCAAAATGGCCACCCGGTGCCGCCGCTGTGTCTTTCGACACAGGGCAACACGGGTGGCCATCTTACAAAGAAGTCCGGCGGTGTCCTACTCTCCCACAAAGTCACCCTTGCAGTACCATCGGCGCAGAGAGTCTTAGCTTCCGGGTTCGGAATGTGACCGGGCGTTTCCCTCTCGCTATGGCCGCCGAAACACTATGGATATATGTTTCGAATCGACAATACGAAGTTCGTAATTGTCGGCTCCCGACCGTATATCGGGAACCACTCAGTGGACGCAAGCATCTCCTCTCACCGCCTAAGCGGAGAGGAGGAAGGTGTTATCAAGTTATCGGCTTATTAGTACAGGTCAGCTGCACGAGTCTTTAGTCCTCGCTTCCACATCCTGCCTATCAACCCAGTAGTCTAGCTGGGAGCCTCTCGACCGAAGTCATGGAAATCTCA
>JAODAU010000302.1 GCA_025463615.1 Microbacteriaceae bacterium
AAGGGTGCCGGATCGGGCATCGACTTCGATTCCAGCACCGCCACGGGAGACGTGCACCGGGTCTTCTCCTGGACCCGCGCCTACCTCGACGGCCACGCCGGCGGCTCGCCGGTGCGGCTCACCAACCTGTGGACGGTGCCCGTCTCGGTGAAGAAACAGGTCGTCGGCCTCGCCACCGTCTGGATCAACCCCGCCTCGGATGCCCCGGAGCTCGCCGACTTCGACCTCGGCCCCGCCCTCGCCACGGCCCTGGCGACCGCGCCGAAGGGCTACGTGCTCGTGCACGACACCACGAACTCCGCGTGGTTCGCCACCGACGGCGTGCGGCTCACGCCGCTCGTCTCCGGCCGGTCGGGCCTCGCCACGGCGACGACGGTCACCGCCTACCAGAAGCGGATCCCGCGCGCCGAGCCCGTGGCCGCTGCGCCGGGCGGCAACCCGGGCTTCGTCATCGCCGCGGTCGTGCTGGGAGTGGTGATCGTGCTGCTCGCGATCTTCGTGCTGCTCCCGATCCGCCGCCGCGTCCGCGAGGCGGATGCCGTGGTGCCCGTGCAGGAACCGGGGTCCGAGCCCGAACCCGAGTCCGGCGGCCGATAACGAGCAATGATCGTGATCTCCAAGTGCGCTGTTGTTTGTTGACCGCGCGTGAGTATGAACGGCCGCGTCGCTAACAATTGGCAGCGCCCCCATGACAAATTGGCGCGCGGGTAACAAACTGCCCGGGCGGATGCCGGGGCGGGCGTTTGCGCGGGGGTGCGGCATCCCGTAGTCTGTACGGAGCCAAAGACCGCCGGTTATCCGCGTGCGCCGAAACCTCGACGCCGTAGATCCAAGGTTCGTGAGAGCGAAGACCTGCGCAGGTGTATTGAGAAGTCTCCCTCGTGGTTTCCGCTCCGTGCCCTGCGCCGGAGCTTTTTTCCTTAAACGTGCCGGTCGAGGCACGATCTGATTAAGGAGCCACATGGCGAACAAGGAAGCTTCGGTTGCCGAGCTGACGGACAAGTTCCGCGACTCGACCGCCGTTCTGCTCACCGAGTACCGCGGACTCTCTGTTGCGCAGCTCAAGACGCTGCGAAAAAGCCTCAGCGAGAACGCAACCTACGCCGTGGTGAAGAACACGCTGACCAAGATCGCGGCCAACGCTGCGGGCATCTCGTCTTTCGATGAGGAGCTCGTCGGGCCGTCCGCTATCGCCTTCGTGCACGGTGACCCCGTGTCGGTGGCCAAGGGTCTTCGCGACTTCGCCAAGGCAAACCCCCTGCTGGTGATCAAGGGCGGCTATTTCGATGGCAACCCCCTCACCGCCGCAGAGGTGAACAAGCTCGCCGATCTCGAGTCGCGTGAGGTGCTGCTGGCCAAGCTGGCCGGTGCCTTCAAGGCGTCGCTGTTCGGTGCGGCATACATGTTCAACGCGCCCCTCGCGCAGGCGGTCCGTACCGTCGACGCGCTGCGCGAGAAGCAGGATTCCGCGGCGTAGCCCGCGGTTGTAGCTAGAGAAAACAAGGAGAAAACACCATGGCAAAACTCACTGCCGATCAGCTCATCGACGGCTTCAAGGAGCTCACGCTCATCGAGCTCAGCGACTTCGTCAAGAAGTTCGAGGAGGTCTTCGAGGTCACCGCTGCTGCCCCCGTCGCGGTCGCCGCGGCCGGTGGCGCTGCTGCTGCCCCCGCCGAGGAGGTCGAGGAGAAGACGGCGTTCGACGTCGTGCTCGAGGCCGCCGGCGAGAAGAAGATCCAGGTCATCAAGGAGGTGCGCGCCCTCACCAGCCTCGGCCTCGGTGAGGCGAAGGCACTCGTCGACGGAGCCCCGAGCACCGTCCTCGAGGGCGCCAACAAGGAGACCGCCGACAAGGCGAAGGCCCAGCTCGAAGAGGCCGGCGCCACCGTCACCCTCAAGTAGTCACTCGTACTACGAGAAAGCCCCCCGTCGAAAGGCGGGGGGCTTTCTGCGTTCCGCGGGGTGCTTGCGCGCCCTCGCGATGCCGTCTACGTCGTGCGGCAGGGGGGTAATGGCACGACGACACTGCGGGGGCGTGCGGCGGCGCACACGTCCCAGAACATGGGGACCACGGGGGACGACGTGACGCGCGATGGCGAGAGTCTCATGAATTCGGGTTTCATGGCGGGTTCCTGTCCTGTGTGCAGACGTTCACGAGGGGGTCGTGTCGGGACAACGCCTGCTCTTCCATACTGCGCGCGTACCGCCGCGAGTACAGGGGTGAGAGGGGGTTAAAAGGGGGTGATTTCGAGGTGCAGGCCGAGCTCGCGCACCCGCCGCATCGCGTCCTTGCGGTTGGTCGCCCCGAGCTTGCGGTAGATGCTGCGCACGTGCGTCTTCACCGTGTTGGTCGAGATGTAGAGCTCGGCCGCGATCTGGTTCACGGTCTTGTCGAGGTACAGGTGGTACGCGATGTCACGTTCCCGCGTGCTGAGCGGCTCGAGCGCGCCGCGCACGGGAGTGCCGGTTCCGGTGAGCAGGTCGTCGAGCAGGTCGTGCACCGAGGCGGGCTGGTTGCGGTCGGCGGCGCGCCCCAGCATCCGCTGCATGGTCGCGTTGGCGATCAGCAGGAACGGCGTGCGCATGCCGTTCTGGCTTGCCAGCAGCAGCGCACGGTCGAACGCGATGTCGGCGATCACCGGGTTGCCGAGCTCGTAGTTGGCGGCGGCCCGGATCATCAGCACATCGATGAGCGTGCGGCTCGAGTGCAGCTCGCCGAGCTCGTCGCAGGCACGCAGCGCCTCGAGCGCGCCCTGCACGTCGCCGGCGGCGAGGCGCACGCCGGCCAGGAAGCGTCCGGGGCAGTTGGCGTGCAGGTGGGTGGGCCGGATCGACTCGAAGATGGCGGTCGCCCCGGCGGTCTCGCCCAGGTGCATGAGCAGCACGCCGCGCATCCCCTCGCTGGCCGACAGGATGGCGGGGCGCGCGTCCCAGCCCTGGCCGGCGGAGAGCGAGCGGCGCAGCTCGTCCAGCCCCTCGATGAAGCGGCCGGTGACGATGGATGCCGTGCCCACCGCGTAGTGCGCGAGCGGCAGCCAGTCGCTGGCCCGCGCCGACGCGAGCGCGACCGGGCTGAGCGACACCACCTCGGTGATGCGGTTCTGCTCGATGGCGACAAGCAGCTCGGCGACCACGGCCGGCGCGCCGAACCGGCTGGCGACCAGCCCGGTGTCACCCGCTGTGAGGCGCGCCTGGGCGGCCAGCTCGATGGCGAGGTCGAACTCGCCGGACGTGTAGTGCAGGAACGAGAGGGCGGCGCAGCACTCGACGAACTCGGCGAGGGTGAGGCTCTGCTCGCTGAGGCCGTAGGCCAGGCGCAGGTGGGTCAGCGACGCGGAGTACTCGCCGAGGTGCAGGTCGAGCAGGCCGAGCTCGAGCGCCGCGGCCGCCTGGATGCGCACCCGCAGCGCGGGTCGCAGCGATCGGCCGGTGAGCTCCGCGGTGGCGGCGAGCACGTGGCCGCGCGCCTCGGCGGGCCTGCCGATGGAGCGGAGGGCGGCGGCGTGCGCGCGGATGACGGCGGCGCGGGTGGCGGCATCCGTGGACTGCGGGTCGTCGGCGATGAGGCTCTGCGCCGTCTCGAACCACGGCAGGGCGGCCGACCGGCTGGGGGAGCGCAGCGAGCGGTAGCTCGCGCCGAGCGCGGCGACGATGCCCGCGTCATCCGCCCAGAGTTCGTTCGGCACCGACTCGATGAGGTCGCGCAGGCGCGTGCCGTCGGTGGCGGCGACGCCGGGCCAGGCGGCCGCGATCGCGGCGAGGGCCGCGGCGTGGTCGCCCTCGGAACCGAGGCGCTCGACCTGGGCTCGGAGCGCCGTGAAATCACTGCTGTCGTACACACTTCCCCCAAGACCGCACCGGGTTTGCGAGGTGTGCCCAGCACCGCGCGTGCGATCGAAACGAGGCCCGGCCGCCCGATGCGTGTGTGCGATCACCCCTGTGGACCGCCGCGATCGAACCGCGAAACCTCGTGCGAAAAGACTACTTGCGGTTGCCCTTTCGTGTCCACCATAATGAGGACTCGATGGGGCGAATTCCCCCGAGCTCCATCGCTCGATCTTCACCGAGTAACACCCGATCCGCTCGCACGATCTAGACGGCCTTACCCTCCGCCTAGCCCCCAACCGAGCGCGCGGGCGGCGTGGCACTCAGCCCCGAAACGACCCCGTGATTCCTGCCTGCGCGGGCGTCGTGATCCACAGCGGGGCGGCGGTGGGCGCCGCACAAGTGCCGGTGCCCACCGCTCGCTCATGCCTCACGCGGCGCGCGCGTC
>JAODAU010000310.1 GCA_025463615.1 Microbacteriaceae bacterium
CGGCGCGGTCGGCCCAATATTGGAAACGATTGCAAATCGCATAGGAAACGTTCAGGATCACGGACTCGATGGAGAGGTACACGATGCGCGCAACGCTGCAGGACGTCGCCGCCGCCGCCGGTGTCTCGGTCGCCTCCGCATCCCGCGCCCTCTCGGGCGGGAGCGCCAGCCCCAAGATGCTGCGCAAGGTGCGGGCCGCGGCACGCGAGCTCAACTACCTCGCGGACAGCACGGCGCGGGCGCTGCGCAACGGGGGAGCGACCCGGCGCGTGGCCGTCGCCTTCGACGACATCGGCAACCCCAACTACGTGGCGATGCTGCGGGCGATCGAGGCGCGCTTCGGCAGCGACGGGCCGCGCGTGAGCGTCTCGTCGACCAGCGACCCGTCGCGCACGGCCGAGTGGGTCAAGCAGCAGTCGCAGGGGGCGGCGGACGGCGTCATCCTCTCCTCGCTGCGCTCGGACGAGCCGCTGCGGCGGGCCGTGTTCGGGTCGGCGATCCCGATCGTGGTGATCGGGTCCCTCGGTGACGGGATGCCCGTCGACAGCGTGCGGGTCGACTCGAGCATCGCCATCGAGCTCGCAGCATCCCACCTGCACGCCCTGGGCCGACGCCGGTTCGCGTTCCTCAATGGCCCGCTCGACACGCGGCCGGGATCCATGCGCGAGCTGGGCTTCTTCCGCGCCATCCGCAAGCTGGGGGTGCCGGATGACCGCGCCAGCCAGGTGATCGCCACCGAGTTCACGGTCGACGCCGGCCGCGCCGCTGCCGCCCCGCTGTTCGACGGCTGGCACCAGAAGCGGCCCTACGAGCGGGTGGATGCCGTGGTCGCCGCCAACGACCTGATCGCGCTGGGCGCGATCGTCGCCGCGGGCTCAGCCGGGCTTCGTGTGCCGGAGGACGTGGCCGTGACGGGCATCGACGACATCGACTTCGCCGCGATGTACCGCCCGAGCCTCACCAGCGTCTCGATGTTCGCCGCCCGCCGCGGCGAACTGGCCGCCGAGCTGCTGCTGCGCCGCTTCGACGAGCCCGGCCGCGCCGCCGAGACGATCGAGGTGCAGCCGGAGCTGATCGTGCGCGACTCCACGTCGGGGTCGCTGTTCGGGGAGCAGGCCGTATGAGCGCCACCGCGACCAGGACGCGTCGCCCGGCGACGATCCGCAGCACCCGGCGCAACGAGGCGATCGCGCTGGCGCTGCCCTCGGCGCTGCCGATCCTGATCCTCAGCGTGCTGCCGATCCTGATCGGCCTGCTCTACGCGTTCACCGACTCGCACATCATCGACATCGCGCCGCCGAACTTCGTGGGGCTCAAGAACTTCGAGACCGTCTTCAGGAACGGGCCGTTCTGGGGCTCCTTCGGCATCGGCGCCATCTGGACCGTGTCGGTGACGGTGCTGCAGGTCACCCTCGGACTGGCTCTGGCGCTGCTGCTCAACTCGAACCTGCGCTTCCGCGGCTTCGTGCGCGTGCTGGCGATCGTGCCGTGGGCCATGCCGCCGGTGGTCGTCGCCATCATGTGGCAGGCCATCTACTCGCCGACCCACGGGCCGCTGAACTGGCTCATCGGCACCCTCGGCGGCCCCAGCGACATCAACTGGCTCGGCAACTTCAGCCTGGCGCTGCCCTCCGTCATCCTCGTCGGGGTGTGGGCCGGGATGCCGCAGAACACGGTCTCCATGCTCGCCGGCCTGCAGCAGATCCCACAGGAGCTGATCGAGGCCGCGAAGGTCGACGGCGCCGGCGCGTGGACGCGGTTCGTGCACGTGACGCTGCCGGCGCTGCGCCCGGTGATCATCGCCATCGGCTCGCTGAGCCTGATCTGGAACTTCAACTCGTTCGGCATCGTCTACGTGCTCACCGGGGGCGGCCCGGGCGGCCAGACCCTGCTGCCGATGCTGTTCGTCTACACCGAGGCGTTCCACAACGGCAACACGGGTGTCGCCGCGGCCATGACCGACATCATCCTGGTGCTCGTGATCGCGGTGTTCGCGCTCACGCAGCTCGGCCGACTGCGCAGGAGGGCGGAACGATGAAGGTGAGGGGCGGCAGCGCCACGGCCAGGGTCTTCCAGTACATCGCGCTGGCGGCGTTCACGATCTTCCTCGTGTTCCCGTTCATCTGGCTGATCTCCACGGCGTTCAAGTCGAGCCGCGAGATCAACTCGCTGGCGGTGAGCCTGATCCCCAAGAACCCCACGATCGACAACTTCGTGGTGGCGTTCCAGTCGCAGGGGCTCGTGCAGGCGGCGATCAACAGCGTGGTGGTGGCCGCGGCGACGACCATCGTCGTGGTGGTCGTCTCGGTGCCGGGCGCCTACGCCATGGCGCGCTACCGCGGCCGGGTGCGCAACCTCGGCATCGGCTGGATCCTGCTGAGCCAGCTCATCCCGGTGCCGCTGATCATCATCCCGATGTTCTTCATCCTGCGCAGCCTCGGGCTCATCGACAGCCTGGTCGGTCTGACCGTCGTCTACGTGGTCTACACGCTGCCGTTCTCGCTCTGGATGCTGCAGGGATTCGTCGGCGGAATCCCCGACGACATCGAGGAGGCCGGCTCGATCGACGGGGCGGGCAGGCTGCGCATCCTGTGGAACATCGTGCTGCCGCTGCTGCGCCCGGGCCTCATCGCGACCGCGATCTTCACGTTCGTCTCGGCGTACAACGAGTTCTTCTTCGCGCTGGTGATCCTGCAGTCGTCGCCGCACTACACGCTGTCGGTCACGCTGAGCACGTTCGTGAACGGCCAGGGGCTGTCGCTGATCGGGCCGCTCGCCGCGGGCGCGCTGCTCGCCTCCATCCCCAGCATCGTCTTCTTCGCCATCCTCCAGCGGCGCCTCGCCGGCGGCCTCCTCGCGGGCGCCGTCAAGGGCTGACCCGCGCATCCACTTGCCCACCCACACCAAGAAAAACGACAGAACAGGAAGAGACACATGAAAGCCCGTGGCTATCTCGCACTCGGCATCGTCGCCGGTGCGCTCGTTGCGCTCAGCGGTTGTTCAGCGAGCCCCTCGACGAGCAGCTCCGATGGAGGCTCGGCGACGTCCGGCTCCATCACCTACGAGTACTTCAACAACCAGCCGGCCGCGATCGCGCAGACCAAGAAGCTCGTCGCCGACTTCGAGAAGAAGTACCCGAAGATCAAGGTCACCCTCGAGGTGGCCCCGGCCGACAGCCTCGAGCAGAAGCTGCAGACCCAGTATGCGGGCGGCGTGGCCCCGGATGTCGTGCAGAACGACGCCCCCGGAGACACCCTGCAGTTCTCCAACTTCCTGGCCGACCTGAACACGCTGCTTCCGAAGGCGACGATCAACGACATCCCGGCCAGCGTGCGCACCGGGCTTGAGAAGGACGGCAAGCTCCTCGCCGTTCCGACGGAGCAACAGAGCTACGTGGTGTTCGCGAACAAGGACCTGCTCGACAAGGACGGCATCACCATCCCGTCCGGCGACACGATGAGCTGGGACGACTTCGAGAACCTCGCGAAGAAGGCCACCACCAGCGACGTGAAGGGCCTCGTCTGGGGCCTCGGTTCGCCGACCTCCAACTTCGCCAGCTTCGGCCTCGGCTTCGGGGCGAAGTACTTCACGAGCACGGACGAGACGAAGGCCGACGCCAAGATCGGCTCGGCCGAGCTGGCCGTGCCCGAGCGGGTGAAGGCGATGATCGACGCCGGTTACGTCGACAAGACCGGTGTCACGCAGTCATCCTCGGACGCGCTGCCGACCTTCTACGGCGGAAAGGCGGCCATGACGGTCGCCGGCTCGTACCAGATCGCGAACATCGCGGCGGATGCCCCGGCCGGCTTCAACTGGATCGTGCTGCCGGCGCTCGCCGGCTCGAAGGGCCCGCAGCAGATGTCGGCCCCGATCACGCTCTCGATCACCAAGTCGTCGAAGCACCTCCAGGCGGCGGCCACGTTCGTGCAGTTCTACCAGTCGGCCAAGAACCTGGCGGCGATGAACATCGCCGACGGTGAGATCCCGGCCACCACCTCGGCGCAGGCCGAGGCGGCCAAGCTCACCGCGGGCAAGAACGGCTGGGCCCAGGTGCTCGCCTCCGGCAAGAACCTGGTGAACCCCACGTGGAACACCTTCACCAAGTACGAGACGTGGAAGTCCACGATCGCGACCCCGTCGTACCAGAAGTACCTCGCGGGCCAGATCGACTCGAAGGGCCTCGCGTCGGCCCTCGAGACCGGCTGGACGAGCGTCAAGGGCTGACCGGTCGGCGGCCCGTGCCACGCGCGCGGGCCGCCGCCCCCCACCGCGAACAGAACGAGAATGAGGAAGAAGTGACCAGCTGGCTTGAGGATCGGGCGACCGCGGTCGTGACCGGATCCGCCGTGGGCGACGCCCTGGGCGGCGCGACCGAGGGGTACACCCCCGAGGCGATCCAGGAACGCTACGGCGGACGGGTCGAGGGCATCGTGCCCCCGTTCTTCCCGGACTGGCAGACCCACCGGCCGATCAGCCCGTACCACAAGGGCGACGGCCACATCACGGACGACACCCTCATGACCCAGGCGCTCATCGAGGTCTACGCCGACCGCCGCGAACACCTCGACGCGTACGCCATCGCCGACGGCCTGGTGCCGCGGATGATGGGCGAGGTGAAGTGGATCCCCGAGCTCGAGCGCGAGACCGTCGTGCTCAACCGCGTGTTCCTGGCGGAGAAGTGGCTCGTCGCACGGCTGCAGTTCGGCCACATCGACCCGCGCGAGGCGGGGGTCGGCAACATCGTCAACTGCGGCGCGGCCATGTACATGGCGCCCGTGGGCGTCGTGAACGCGGGCGACCC
>JAODAU010000345.1 GCA_025463615.1 Microbacteriaceae bacterium
GAGCAGCGCGATCCGCCACCCGCGCAGGATCGTGCGCCCGCGGAGCAGCCCGACCGCGTTCAGCAGCACCAGGAAGACCGGCAGCACGAACGCGACGCCCGTCGCCAGCACCAGCTTGAGCACGAAATCGTAATAGTCGCCCGCCGAGAGGAGCGACGACGACTCGCCCGGCGCGAAGCTCGTGAGCACCTGCACGATGTGCGGCAGCACCCAGACGCCCATGCCCGCACCGGCCACGAAGAGCGGCACCGCGGTGAGCACGAAGGCGAGGGTGACCCGCTTCTCCTTCCGGGTGAGCCCGGGCACGATGAACGCGAACACCTGCCAGAGCCACACCGGCGCAGAGAGGATCAGGCCGAGCTGGACGGCCAGCTGGATGCGCAGGTCGAACGCGGCGCCGATCGTGGTGAAGTTGAGCGCCGTCTGCCGCCCGTCGGTCGAGCCGGCGAGGATGACGGGCGACTGAAGCACCCGCCACACCGGGTCATACAGCAGCCACCCGGCGACCGCGCCGACCAGCACCGCCGCGCCCGAGACGGCGAGGCGGTTGCGCAATTCGCGCAGGTGCTGCCCGAGCTGCATCGGCTCGGTGCTGCGCCGGGCCATGTCAGGGGCGGGTGTCGGGAGCCTGGGCGGGGGCCTCGGGCTCGGCATCCTTGATCTCCGACTTGAAGATCTTCATGGACTGGCCGACGCTGCGCGCCAGCGCGGGCATCTTTGTGGCGCCGAACAGCAGCACGACGACGGCCAGGATGAGCAGGGCGTGCCAGCCGGTGAGGTTTGCGAACATTGTTGTCTCCGGGGTTCAGGAATCGGTGTGATCGGTGAGCGCGTCGCGGATGATGCGGCGCGGGTCGTACTGGCGCGGGTCGAGCTTCTGCCACTCCACGTCGTCGAACGAGTCGCCGAGCTCCTCCCGTGCGCGACCGCGCGCGGTGTCGGCCAGCGCGCGGAGCTGCCGCACCAGCGCAGCGAGCTTCTGTGCGGCGGCGGGGAGGCGCTGGGGTCCGATGACGAACGCCGCGACCACCCCGATGATCGCGATCTTGTCCATGGTCAGGCCGAACATCGCGATCCTCCTCAGCTACTTTAGTGAATGTTACATTCACATAGTGCCACTGATAGTCAGATCATGGCAAGTGAAATCGCATGGCGGGCCGACCGGGGCTCGGCGCGGACGCCGCGAACAGGTGGCCACCCTGGTCCTGCGGGCCCGCCGAGTCATCCCGTGCGGTGGTGATCAGCAGGTCGTGACCGACCAGGGCGACGGCGCTCGGGCGGCGCGCCGGAACCGTGACGACATCCAGCACCTCGCCCGTGGGGGCGTAGCGCCGAACCTCGCCCGCGTGCCAGACCGCGACCCACAGCGCGCCGTCGGCGTCGATGGTCATGCCGTCGGGGTTGCCACCCTCGACCACGGCGATCGTACGGCGGCCGGCCAGTGTGCCGTCCGCCGCGACGCGGAACGTCTCGATCGCGCGGCGCGGGAGCGTGTCGATGTAGTACAGCGTCGCGCCGTCGGCCGAGAAGCAGATGCCGTTCGAGACCGTCACGCCCGCGAGCCGTTCACTCGGGCGCAGGTCGGGGCCGATCGAGTAGAGGGCAGCAGTCGGGGCCCGATCCGCCGTCTGCGTTCCCGTCCAGAACCGTCCGGCCGGGTCGCAGATCCCGTCGTTGGCGAAGCCCGCCCCGGCGGGCAGCTCGGCGATCACCGCGCGCCGGCCGTCGGGCGCGATCCGCAGCAGCTCGCGGTCGCGGGTCACCGCCCAGTCCTCCGAGCCGCGGATGCGGGCGGCCGACCCGATGCGGCCGCCCACCGACTCGGTCCTGGTCGTCGTCAGCTCACCGTGCGCGAACCTGCCGACCACGAGCGTCGACGCGCCCATGTCCACCCAGCAGACCTCGTCACCGCCGGTCCAGCGCGGCGACTCGGCCTGCACCCAGCGCTCCGAGGAGACGCGGTCAGCCGATCGCACGCGCGGTGACCCCCGCGACGACGCGCACGAACTCGGCTGCGCGCCGCTCGATCGCCCCGAAGTCGCCGGCCTCGATCGCGCCGGCGGGGAACAGCTCGCCGCCGATCGCGACCGCGCGCGCCCCGTGGCGGAACCACTCGCCGACGTTGTCGAGCGTCACGCCGCCGGTGGGCACCAGGGCCAGCTCGGGCATCGGCGCGAGCACGCTCGAGAGGTATCGCGGCCCGAGGTCGCCGGCCGGGAACAGCTTCACGTAGGCCGCACCCGACGCGTGGGCGAGATCCAGTTCCGTGGGGGTGAACGCGCCGCACAGCACGGGCACGCCGGCGGATGCCGCGACGGCCAGTACGTCGGGGTAGGTGCCCGGTGTGACGAGGAACCGCGCACCCGCGTCGATCGCGTTTCGCGCGTCGGCCGGGGTGCGCACGGAACCGGCGCCGATCACGCTCCCCTCCGGCGGAACCTCGGCGAGCGCGGCGATCGCCGCCAGCGCGTCCGGCGTCGTCAGCGCGACCTCCACGGCGCGGATGCCGCCCGCAGCGACCGCCCGAGCCGCCGGTTCCGCCCTCCCCGGCAGCGAGGTGCGGATGATCCCCACGATCGGCACCGCGGCGAGGGCTTCAGAAAGTATGGACACGAATGCCTCCTCTCTTGTCACTATATGGCACGATGATGCACAATATGAATCAGTAATTCTTGCGAAAGGTTGACGATGCACACCCAGATCGGCGGGCTGATGCCCATACTCGCCACGCCATTCACGAGCGACGGCGGGCTGGACCTGGACGGGCTGCGCGCGGTCGTGGAGTTCCAGCTGGCCTCCGGCGTGCAGGCGGTCGCGGTGTTCGGGATGGCGAGCGAGGGCTTCGCACTGACCGCAGACGAGCGGCGCAGCATCCTCTCCACCGTGCGCGACGTCACCGCCGGGTCGGTGCCGATCGTGGCCGGGGTGAACGGCACGTCCACCTCCACGGCGATCGAGCAGGCGCGCGAGGCCGAGCGTGGGGGTGCAGACGCGCTGATGGTGCTGCCGCCGTTCATGGTGAAGCCGCCGGCGGGCACGCTCGTGGACTTCTACGGCGATGTCGCCGCATCCACCTCCCTGCCGGTGATGGTGCAGGACGCGCCGGCCATGACCGGCGTCGCCATGCCGGTGTCGCTCATCGCCGAACTCAGCCGCCTGCCCGGCGTCACCAGCGTGAAAGTGGAGGC
Source organism: Microbacteriaceae bacterium (assembly GCA_025463615.1). The sequence goes on from JAODAU010000345.1 coordinate 3,189, forward strand.
GCCGCCGACCGTGCCGAAGGTGCAGGCCGTCACGGCCGCGGTGGGCCCGGAGTTCGCGGTCGTTGGCGGCCAGAACGCGCAGTTCTGCCTCGACGAATACGACCGCGGCTCGGTCGGCACCATGCCCGCCTGCGAATTCTCCGACGTGCTCGCCCCGGTGCTCGCCGACTGGGAGGTCGGGCTGCACGAGGAGGCGCGCGAGGGCTTTCGGATGCTGCTGCCGCTGATTCTCTTCGGGCTCCAGCCGGGCCTGGCCTGGGCCGTGCACAAGGAGGTGCTCGTGGCGAGGGGTCTCATCGACTCGGCGTACGTGCGCTATCCGGCGTCGCCGATCGACGATCGCGCCCGGGCGAGCCTCGTCGAGGTGATCGAGCGCGTGCGCTTTCCCCGACTCACGCGGGCGGTGACGCTGTGACCGCGCGGAGTGTGCTCATCGTGGGGGCGAACTCCGCGATCGCCCTCGCCACCGCGCGCGAGTTCCGCGAATCCGGCGCCGTCATCGCCGGCATCGGTCTCGACGACGCGGGCGCCGACGCCTACGACGCCTTCGCGGTCGCGGACTGCGGCGACCCCGACGAGGCCCGCGCGGCGGTCGATCGGCTCGTCGGGGAGCTCGGCGGCCTCGACACCGTCGTGCTGGGCGCCGCCTTCATGGATGCCGCCCCGCTCGAACAGACCACGGACGACGACTGGCGGCGCACAGTCTCCGCGGTGCTCGACTGCGCGTTCTATGTGAGCCGCGCGGCCTCGCCGCACCTCAGCGACGGCGGCGCGATCGTGGCGATCTCGTCGGTGAACGCCGTGCTCGTGGCGCCCTGGCTGCCCGCGTACTCCGCCGCGAAGGCCGGCCTCGAGGGGCTCGTGCGCCAGCTCGCTGTGGAGCTCTCGCCGCGCGGCATCCGGGTCAATGCGGTGCGGCCCGGGGCGATCAGCACCGACGAGGGATTCGACCACGCCGGCTACCCGCTCGGCCGCGCCGGGCGGCCCGAGGAGGTCGCGCGCGCCATCCACTTCCTCGGCACCGAGGCGTCGTCGTTCAGCACCGGCTCGATCCTCACCGTCGACGGCGGCCTGTCGATCGTCTCGCCGGTCGCCTGGCTCAGGCCGGACATGCGGGACCGCTGGCTGTGAGCACCGCGCCCGCCGAGGTCGACGTGCTGGGCATCGGCGAGGCGATGGTGCTGCTGGAACCGGCGGCATCCGGTGGCCTGGAGTCCGCTGCGGCGGTGACGATGACGGTCGCGGGCGCTGAGCTGAACGCCTGCGCGGCCGTAACCGCATTAGGGGGTTCGAGCGCGTTCCTCACCCGGCTGGGCGACGATCCGCTCTCCGATCGCGTCATGGCGGGAGCGCGGGCACTGGGCGTGACCGTGCTCGCCGAGCGTGCGCCGGGCGAGCAGGCGGGGGTGTTCTTCAAGCAGCACGAGACCGGCGAGACGCGCTCGGTGCACTACTACCGGGCGACCTCGGCGGCGGCCCGGATGGATCCCTCCCTTCTCGGGGTCGCGTCGGGCGTGCGGGCGCGCGTGCTCCTCCTGTCGGGACTCACCGCGGCCCTCGGCGACGGAGCCGCGCGCCTGCTCGTCGCCGCGGCCGACGCTCCGATCGCGCCGCGGCTGGCCATCGACGCGAACCTCCGCCCGCGGCTCGGACACCTGGATCGCAGCATCGCGACCGTGCTGGCCCTGCTGCCCCGTACCTGGCTGCTCTCGCTCGGCAGGGACGAGGGCGAGCTGCTGTTCGGCAGCGACGACCCCGCAGACATCGCTGCAGCGGCACTCCGGCTCGGGTGCGAGGAGGTCGTCGTCAAGGATGCCGCGAACGGCTCTCACTGGCTCGACGACTCCGGTCGCACGCGGCACGAACCCGCCCTCGCGGTGGAGGCCGTCGACACGGTCGGCGCCGGCGACGCGTTCACGGGCTCCTACGTGTGGGGCCGGTTGAACGGATACGACCGGCGTGACTCCGCGCGGCTCGCCTCCCGCGTCGCGGCGCGGGTCGTGGCGACACGCGGCGACACCGAGGGCCTGCCCGGGCCCGGCGACCGGCCCCTGCTGCTCGCGGGGCTGCGGCGGGAGGGCGCACGTGTCGCCTGACCTCCCCTGGTTCGTGGGCGCGTACCCGCTGCTGCCGAAGGACGGCGATCGCGCGGGCGCCTACCGCGCGCTGGTCCGGCGTGCCGAGGAGCAGCCCGAGTTCCGCGGCCTCGAGGTGCCGTTCACGGGCGACCTCGACGTCGCCGGACTGGGCGAGCTGCTCGGCGAGCGCCACCAGGTGGTGCTGACCGGCATCCCGGGGGTCGTCGCGCGCCTCGCGGACGATCCCTCCTTCGGCCTCGCCTCCGCCGACGAGGACGGCCGGCGCCGCGCCGTCGCGTTCACGCGCGACGCTCACGACGCAGTCCGGCGACTGGATGACGCAGCCGGCAGACACGCGGCCCGCGCGGTGCTGGTGCACGCGTCATCCGCGCCCGGCGTCGGCTCGCCGGACGCGTTCCGGAGGTCCATGGCGGAGCTGCTCGACTGGGAGTGGGGCGAGACCCTCGTGCTCGTCGAGCACTGCGACGCCGCCGTGGAGGGCGTGCGCCCGGCGAAGGGCTTCCTGCGCCTCGACGACGAACTGGATGCCCTGGCCTCCCTCGACGCGGGGCCGCGGGCCGGCGTGCTCATCAACTGGGGCCGCTCGGCGATCGAGGGTCGGGATCCCGCCCTCGTCGTCGACCACGTCACCCGGGCGCGCGAGCAGGGACAGTTGCGCGGACTGATGTTCTCGGGCTGCACGCCCTCGCCGGAGTCCCGCGGGGGCGCCTGGGCAGACGTGCACCTGCCGCCGGCGCCGGTGGACGCATCCTCGGCGCTCACGGCCGAGCTCGCGCGCGAGGCGGCAGAGGCATCCGGCGCGCTCGACGTCGTCGGCATGAAGATCGGTGCGCCGAAGGATGCCGCGGCCGCCGAGCGGGAGCGCACGCTCACCGAGTCCGCCGCCATCCTGCTCGCCGCCATTCGCGGCTGACACGAGCGCACGAAAAGGGGGCGGCCGGTCCCGAACCGGCCGCCCCGCTGCGACTCGCTACTTGTTGGCGTCGAGCAGCTGCTGCACTTGCGTGCGCAGCGTGTTCAGGCCGGACTGCACTCCGGTCTGGCCGGCCAGGATCGTGGCCACGCCCTGGGCGATGGTCGCATCCACCTGCGCGGCGACCGGGATCTTGTCGTACCCGGTGGCGCGAGCGTGGTCGGTGACGTTCGTCTGGAACGACGTCTGGAACTTGTTGCTCTGCAGGTTGGCGATCTTGCCTGCAACCTTCTTCGAGGCCGGCGCCAGCGACGACTGCGTGAACAGCACGGTCGCGGCGGTGACGTCACTCGCAATGTACTTGATGAAGTCGCGGCTGGTCTTCTCGCCGGCTCCCGCGGTCGCGAACAGGCCGCCGCCCCAGCTGCGGTTGTACGACGCCTTGGTGCCGTCGGTCGGGCGCGAGATCGTGGTCAGATTGTCGACCAGCTTCTGGGTGCCGCCGTTGGTGGTGACGAACGTTCCGGCGATAGGCGCGTCGTCGTACAGGGCGGTCTTGCCCTTCGCGAACAGCACTCGTGCATCGGCCCGGGCGACGTTCGCGCTGGTGAGGCCCTGGTCGAGCAGGCCCTTGTACCACTGCACGGCCGCGACGCTTTCGGAGTCGCCGATCGTCACCTTGAGCTTGTCGTCGACGACCTCGCTGCCGAATCCCCACATCCACGGCACGATGTCTTTGAGGTCCGTCTTGGTGACGGCGGCGTAGGGGATCAGGCTCGGCTCCTGCTTCTTAATCTTCTCGAGCGCGGTCGCGAACTCGTCCGTCGTGAGGCCGGCCTTCAGCCCGACGCTCTTGGCGATGTCGCCGTTGACGACCATGCCGATTCCGCCGGCCGTGGTCGGCAGCGCCCAGAGCTTGCCGTTGATCGTGTAGGTGTCGAGGATGCCCTTCGGGATGTCCAGGCCGTCGGCCAGGTCGCTCAGGTCGGCGAG
>JAODAU010000356.1 GCA_025463615.1 Microbacteriaceae bacterium
ACCTCGTGAAGCCGCCGTGGCGGAGCATCTACTCGAGCGGCACCGAGACCCTGATGGTGAAGATCACCACCGATGACGGGGCCGTCGGCTGGGGCGAGGCGCTCGCGCCCGTCGCGCCGCAGGTCGCCGCGCGCATCGTCGACTCGCTGCTCACCCCGTTCCTCCTCGGAGAGGACCCGCTCGCCGGCGCGGTCGTCCAGCACCGGATCGGGGAGTCGATGCGCGAGCGGGGACACCTCGTCGGCCACCAGGCGGATGCCGCCGCAGCCGTCGACATCGCCCTCTGGGACCTGCGTGGCCGCATCCTCGGCCGGTCCGTCGGCAGCCTGCTCGGCGGCCCGTTCACGACCGAGGTGCCGGCCTACGTCTCCGGCGTCAACGGCGACGACGACGCGGAGATCGGCCGCAAGGCCGCGGCGTTCGCCGAGGCGGGCGTGCGCCGCTTCAAGCTGCACCTGGGTCGCGGGGTGAAGGCGGACACCGCGACGGTGGACGCGGTGCTGGATGCCGCGCCATCCGCGCTCGTCGCCGTGGACGCCCACTGGAGCTACGACCTCGGCTCCGCCCGCCTGCTCGGCCGGGAGCTGGATGCCCGGGCCGCGTGGTTCTTCGAGGCGCCGCTCGCCCCGGAGGATGTCGCCGGCCACGCCGACCTCGGCCGCGACATCGCGACGCCGATCGCGGTGGGCGAGGCGCTGCGCAACCGCTACGAGTTCGACGCCTGGCTCTCGTCGCGCGCGCTTCACGTCGCCCAGCCGGATGTCGGCCGCACCGGCATCACGGAGGCGATGGCCATCGCCACCGTGGCGAGCGCCAAGCACGCGCGGGTCGCACCGCACCACTCGGCCGCGCTCGGCGTCGCCATGGCGGCGGGACTCCACGTGTCGGCCGCCATCCCCAACCTGCTCTCGTTCGAATACCAGCCGGCGCTCCTCGCCACGGCGTCGCGCATCCTCACCGAGCCGCTCGAGTCTCGCGGCGATGCGCTGCGACTGCCCGCCGGTCCCGGCCTGGGCGTGACCGTGGACGAAGACGCTGTGCGATTCTTCGCCGCCCCCCGCTGACCGGGGTCGACTCACCGTCCGGCCAGGCCAAGCTGCGCGTCGAAGAAGTCGTTCATGCGCAGCCCGGTCAGCGTGCGCGCGAGCGGCTGGCAGTGCACGTTGGCGCCCTCCTCGCGCGTGAACCGCGCGAGCTCCTTCGGAGCGACCAGGCCGTCGAAGAAGTCGCGCGGCTGGCCGGGGAAGAACTGCTCGTCATCGGGATCCATCACGAGGGTGGGCGTGGTGATCGCCGCGAGCAGCTCGGGCGTGAGGCGGAACTTCGCCACGGTGGTGAAGAGCTCGAAGGGGTTGGCCAGGCCGCCGTACGGGCGGGCGCGGAATCCGATGGTCCGCTGCTGCTCGGGGGTCGTCGGGCCCTCGCTCATGTACCTGTTGAATGTGGCCTCGTCGCCCGCGGCGAGCAGGTCGAGCATGGGCTGCGGGAGGTTGGAGTTCCAGGAGCGCGAGACATCCACGACTCCCCCGTCGACGACGGCCGCGACGAAGCGGTGCTCGAAGGCGAGGGCACGACCGAGCCAGTAGCCGCCCTGGCTGATGCCGTAGGCGAGGAACGCGGTCTCGTCGACCTCATCGCGGGTCGCGAGCGTGTCGAGCACCGGCGTGAGCACGGCCTCCCAGTCGTAGCGGAACGGGATGTTGCGCTCGAACAGCATCGACTGCTGGCCGGGGCCGTCGAACACGTAGACGTTGAAGCCGCGCTCGAGGCACGCCTTGATGCCCTCGGCCCACAGGCCCGAGAGCGAACCGTCGCTGCCGTTCGTGAACACGACGGTGGGGCGCCTGGCCCCGCTCGCGTTGGGGCGCAGCAGGTAGCCCGGCATCGAGTCGCCCTCGTAGGGCACGTTCAGCGGCACGAAGCGGCCGCTGGAGAGGGCGATGAACTCGTCCCAGTTCTCGCGGTGCTTGAGGAAGAGCGGCAGCAGCTGGCTCTGGTCGTCGAGCCCGTCGATGAACTCGATGGCCCGGATGTAGCTGTCGGATGCCGCCAGGAAGAAGTGCGACGCCGTCTGCACGCGGCCGGCCGCCTTCGCCGCGAGCGCCTGCGTGCGCAGCGAGTCCGCGGTCGCCTTCCACTCGGTGAGCCAGCTGGCGGCGTCGCCGTCGGTGACGCGGGCGAGCGTGGAGTAGACGGTGCCGACATCCATGGTGCCCTGCGAGGCCTTGCCGAGGGCGAAGCGCGACGCGGACTCGAAGTCGTCGGTGGTGAAGAAGCGGGGGGAGGGGTTCGTGGTTGTCATGGGACGAGTCTCGCCCCGGGGCCGGTCAGGCGGACTGGTCATTTCGGCCAGTTGTCGCCCGCAGCAGCTGCACGAGCTCGTGGCGCGACGTCGTGCCGGTCTTCGCGTAGGCGTTGGAGAGGTGGAACGCCACCGTGCTGCGGGTCACGTAGAGCTCCTTCGCGATCTGCGCGTAGCTGAGGCCGTCCGCCAGCAGGGCCACGACATCCCGCTCGCGGTCGCTCAGCTGCGCCAGCACGTCAGGCCCGGCGTCGACGCTGAGGTACCGGCCGCCGAGCGAGGCGATCAGGCGCGCGGCACGATCAGCGCCGTCGCCACCCAGCACGGCGAGGTCGCTGAGCAGGATCGCCTCGTGCACCGGCATCCCGCCCGGCCAGCCCGCGACCGCCTCGGCGAGCAGCGGGGCGGATGACGCGGCCAGCCCGCGGAGCCAGGTCGCGCCGGCCGCCGCCCACGGCACCTCCACGGGCGCGAGGCGGTCGGCGAG
>JAODAU010000371.1 GCA_025463615.1 Microbacteriaceae bacterium
TGGTCGATTTCGAGCGCTGGAGCGACGAAGGATTCGGCGTGCCCGACTTCCTCGACTCGCTGCAGGCGTTCCAGCCTCAGCTCAACCGCGTCGACGGGCTGCGCCACGTGGTCGTCTTTCCGATGTACACGCAGAACGGGTCGACCGACCGGCTGGTCGAGGCCGTGCTCGTCGAGGTGATCTGGCCCGAGTTCGTGGCCGAGCTGGAGGCGGGCGACTATTCCAACCGCCTGTTCGTGCCGGTGCGGTTCGTGGACTTCACCGCGGGTTACGACACCAACTCGGCCGTGCTGTACCCGGAGTCGGTGGCCATGCGCGCCATCCCCACGTTCACGTGGGGCGCGATCTTCGCCGACCGCGAGGCCGCGCGGTTCCGCCGCGTGGTGCGCGAGGCGGCCGGGATCACCCGGCTGGAGCTGCCCGAGGACGCCCAGCGACTGCTGGACGACCAGGTGCTCGCCGAGCAGACCTTCGTGATGTGGGACCTCATCCACGACCGCACGCACATGCGCGGCGACCTGCCGTTCGACCCGTTCATGATCAAGCAGCGGATGCCGTACTTCCTGTACTCGCTCGAGGAGCTGCGCTGCGACCTCACGGCGTACCGCGAGGCCGTGCGCATCACGCGATCGCCGGTCCCTGAGGCACTCGAAGGGGCCGCAGCGGACACTGACGCCGTCATCCGCGACCGCGCCAAGCTCGTGCAGTACGCCGTCATCTTCGACCGCATCTTCCGCTTCGCCATCACCGGATCCCGCGTGCGCAACTACGACGGGCTCGGGGGCCAGCTGCTGTTCGCCTGGCTGCACCAGCACCACGTGCTGCACTGGACCGACACCACGCTCACCATCGACTGGGACGACGTGCCCGACGTGGTGATCGCGCTCGGCCACGAGATCGAGGAGCTCTACTGGCGCTCGATCGATCGGCCCAAGGTGGCGCACTGGCTGGCGGCGTACGACCTCGTGTCGTCCACGCTCACGCCGCACCCGGCATCCGTCTGGGCCGTGCGCGACCTGCCGCTCGACGGCCCGCCGAAGGGATACACCGACGCCGTGCTCGACGACGAGTTCCCGCTCTCCATGTTCTACGAGGCCCTCTCGAAGAAGATGGCCGGCGTGATCGAGTCGACCGCGGGCATCCGCGCCGACTACGGACAGCCGGATCGGGCAGACTCGTAGCGTGACCCAACTCCACGACCCCGCCTGGCGCGGATTCGCCTCGGACAACTACGCCGGAACCCACCCCGAGGTGCTCGCGGCCCTCGCCGAGGCGAACGGCGGCCACCAGGTGGCGTACGGCGAGGACGACTACACTGAGGCCCTCGGCGAGCGCATGCGCGAACTGTTCGGCGAGCAGGCCGAGACGTTCCCGGTGTTCAACGGCACCGGCGCGAACGTGACGGCGCTCACGTCGATGCTTCCGCGGTGGGGTGCGGTGGTGGCGACATCCACCGCCCATATCCACACGGACGAGAACGCGGCGCCGGAGCGGGTCTCCGGGCTCAAGCTCCTCACGGTTCCGACGCCCGACGGCAAGCTCACGCCCGAGCTCATGGATCGCGAGGCGTGGGGCTGGGGCGACGAGCACCGGGCCCAGCCGCTGGCGGTGAGCATCACGCAGACCACCGAGCTGGGCACGCTGTACAGCGTGGAGGAGCTGCGCGCGCTGGCCGGGCACGCTCACTCGCTGGGCATGACCGTGCACATGGATGGCGCGCGCATCGCCAACGCCGCCGCGGCCCTCGGTGTGCCGATCCGCGAGTTCACCACGGACGCCGGCATCGACCTGCTCAGCTTCGGCGCGACGAAGAACGGCGCGCTGTATGGCGAGGCGATCGCGGTGCTCAACCCCGCGGCATCCGACGGGCTCATCTACCTGCGCAAGCTCAGCATGCAGCTGGCGAGCAAGATGCGGTTCGTCTCGGCGCAGCTGCTCGCCCTGCTCACCGACGACCTGTGGCTGCGGTCGGCGGGCCACGCGAACGAGATGGCCGCGCACCTGCGCGCCAGGCTCGAGGATGCCGCGCCCGCCGGCCTCTCGTTCAGCCAGCCCACCCAGGCCAACGCGGTCTTCGCGGTGCTGGACAACGCGGTCTCCGACCGGATTCGCGAGCGCGTGCGCTACTACGACTGGGACCGCGCGCGCGGCGAGGTGCGCTGGATGACCGCGTTCGACACCACGGAGGCGGATGTCGACGCGTTCGTCGCGGTGATCCTGGAGGAGCTAGGGCGCTAACTACCCGGTCCCTGAGGCTCTCGAAGCGGCCATTGCGATCGGTCGCTTCGAGTGCCTCAGCGACCGGCCACTACGGCCGCAGCAGCACCTTCGTCGCGCGCCGCTCGTCCATCGCGGCGTACGCCTCCGCGACCTCGGCCAGGGGCAGCTGCAGGTCGAACACCAGTCCCGGGTTGATCGTGCCGGCGAGCACCTCGGGCAGCAGCTCCTCGATGTAGTTGCGCACCGGCGCGACGCCGCCGTTCACGCCGACGTTCGTGTTGAACAGCCGGCGGATCGGCAGCTCGGCGCCGCCGTTCGGCACGCCGACGTAGCCCACCATGCCGCCCGGGCGAGCGGAGCGGATGGCCTGGTCCATCGACTCCTTCGTGCCCACGCACTCGAGTACGCAGTCGGCGCCGATGCCATCGAACATCGCCTTGATCGCCTCGACGCCCTCGTCGCCGCGGGCCTCCACGATGTCGGTGGCGCCGAACTCACGCGCGATCGCCTGGCGATCGGCGTGCCGCGACATGGCCACGATCCTGGATGCCCCGAGCCGCTTCGCGGCGAGCACCGCACACAATCCCACGGCCCCGTCGCCGACGACCACCACGGTGCTGCCGGTGGTCACGCCGGCCGAGAGCGCGGCGTGGTGGCCGGTGCCCATGACATCCGCCAGCGTCAGCAGGCCCGGGATCTGGTCCGGCGTGGGCTGCACCGGCACGGCGACGAGCGTGCCGTCGGCGTGCGGCACGCGCACCCACTCGCCCTGGCCGCCGTCGGCGAAGCCGCCGACCCGGTCATCCGCGCCCCACGCGCCGCCGTGCAGGCAGCTGGTGCTGACGCCGTTGAGGCAGTTGGCGCAGGTCATGTCGCAGTCGTAGAAGGGGGCGATCACGAAGTCGCCGGCCTTGATCTTCTCGACGTCGGGGCCCACGCGGTCGACGACGCCGATGAACTCGTGGCCGATGCGGCGCGGTCCGTCCACCTGCACGACGCCGCGGTACGGCCACAGGTCGGAGCCGCACACGCACGCCGCCACGACCCGCACGATCGCGTCGCCGCCCGTGGTCAGCTCGGGATCGGGTACCTCGTCGAGCCGGATGTCACGTTCGCCGTAGAGCACTGTTGCACGCATGCTCCCACGCTACCGGCTCGGGCCCGACCCTCGAGGTGCCCGTCTCCCGCCCGCATCCCACCTGTAGCCACACCCGTGCCCGCGCCGCTACCCGTACCAAATGCAGGTAATGAGCGCTCCCACGAGCGCCACCGCCAGACAGGACCTGGATGCCGCAGCGCGATTACCTGCATTTGGAACAGAAACATGCGACGGGCCGCTCGTTGGGCGGCGAGGGCGACTCCGAGGGCGGGCTACTCCAGCGGCGCCTTCGCGTACTTGGCCAGGGTCTGCTGCACCGCGTCGCCGATGGCCTTCTGCATGGTGAGGGTCCAGGTGACGGTGAGGTGGTCCTGGTCGCGGTAGACGTTCGCGCCGCCGATCACGCTGAAGCACTTCGTGGCGTCGCAGTACTTGTCGGTGAGGTCCACCGGGGTGGCGCCGACCTTCGCGGCGGCGACGGCCAGCGGATCGACCTTGGCCAGCACATCCGACCTCGCCTCGGTGCAGTCCGCCGGCGACGACGTGCGCAGGCACTTGTTCGGGTCGGTGAGGAAGTCGGGGTTGTCGACCATCGCGACGATGGGCGCGCCCTTGGCCTGCGTCCACGCGTTCTCGAAGCCGTCCGCGATCGTCGCATCCGTCGCGCCCGGGTACGGGGTGTCGTGCAGCGCGCCGACCACGATCGCGTCGTACTTTGGCGCCTTCGCCAGCGTGGATGACAGGTTGCCGAGCCAGGCGTGACACGAGTCGGTGAAGGCCACGCTCGGGCCGCCGATCGGCGTCGTGTTCCACGGGCAGGCGCCCTTGAGGTAGGTCGTCAGCGACCAGCCGTTGTCGTCGGCGAGACGGATCATCGTCTCGATGTACTGGTAGGCGTGGCTGTCGCCGATGAGGGCGATGCGGGGGGCGTCGGCATCCTTCGAGCCGAAGTGGCAGGCCGTCACGGCCGATTCGTTGAGCTGCACGAAGCAGTTGTCGTGGCCGGGCTTGTCTGCGTTGCCGAAGCCGGCATCCGGGATCACCTTGTTCGCGAGCGCGGGGTTCGTGCAGTCGGGACCGGCGAGGGCGCCGAAGCAGGCCGGCGGGTTGGCGCTGATGGTCTTCAACTCGGCGGCCGCCGCCTGGTACGACGGGTTCTGCACGGCGAACACGATGCCCGCGGTGAGCGCGAGCACCGCCATCCCGGCCACCACGAAAGCGTAGGTGACTCGCGGGCGCTTGTTCACCAGCCACTTCCACGTGCGCGCCGGATCCTCGATGAACTTCTTGCTCAGCCAGCCGAGCACGAAGGAGCCGATGAACAGCACGACGCGGTTCCAGCCGTCGAGCCCCCAGCCCGGGATGTACGGCGCGATGATGATGAGCGGCCAGTGCCACAGGTAGACCGAGTACGAGATGTCGCCGATGAACCGCGCCGGGCGGATGCCGAGCAGCCCGCCCGCGTCGTACCAGCGTTCCGCCCGCGCCGACACGATCACGAGTCCCGCGCCGATCACCGGCAGCAGCGCCGCGGTGCCCGGGAACTGCGTGTCCTGGTTGTAGCGGTACGCGCAGACCAGGATGATGAGCAGCCCGGCGTAGCCGAGCAGGTTCGAGAGCCAGCGCCGGGTGGGCCGCAGCCGCGGCAGCAGCGCCAGGATCGCGCCCGCGCCGAACTCCCAGACGCGCGTCTGCGTCACGAAGAACGCCTGCGCCGGGTCGGTGTGCGTGTAGACGAGCGAGATCACGATCGAGATGGCGGTCACGAGCACTACGACCGCGATCATCGGCAGCCAGCGCCTCCGAGAGAAGAACTTCGCGCCCAGCCAGGTCGCCCCGAGCAGCAGCAGCGGCCAGACGATGTAGAACTGCTCCTCCACGCCCAGCGACCAGTAGTGCTGGGCCAGCGTGGCGTCGTGCGAGGCGAGGTAGTCGACCGAGCTCGCCGCGAGCGACCAGTTCTCCACGTAGAACGTGCTCGCGAGGATCTCGCGCAACGAATCCACCAGGCTCGACAGCGGCAGGATGAACAGCGTCGCCAGCAGGCTGAAGAACAGCACGGTGAAGGATGCCGGCAGCAGCCGCCGCGCGCGCTTGGCCCAGAACGATGGCAGCGCGATCCTGCCGGTGCGTTCCAGCTCGCGGGCGAGCTGCCCGGTGATGAGGAAGCCGGAGATCACGAAGAAGATGTCGACGCCGATGTAGCCGCCCGAGAGCCGCCCCGGCCAGAAGTGGTAGAGCACCACCAGGATGACCGCGATCGCCCGGAGCCCCTGGATGTGCGGCTGGAAGTGGGTCGCCTTCGTCTCGCGGGGGCGCTCCGTGGCGGTGGTGGTCATCGCCAGTCAGGGTACCTCACGCAACCAGAGTGAACCGGATGAGCGCGGGCCCGTCGAGCTTCCGCTCCGGAACGGCCAGCGTGATCCTGCCCCCGTCGCGGTGCGCGGCCACCGGCGTGCCGTCGGCGAGCCGGGCGGATGACGCGTCGATGGCATCCGACACCTCCAGCGTCGCCTCGCCCGAGCCGTCGACGAAGGCGTTGGCCGAGTCGCCGGTGCGCGTCCAGCGCACCCACGGGTCATCCGAGGCCCGCTCGCCCAGTGTCGTCGAGCCGAAGATCGCGTCCCCGTTGGCCGCGTTCCACGCGGCGATGTGCTCGAGCGTGCGGCGCTGCAGTTCCGGCACCGCGCCGCGCGCGGTGAGGCCGACGTTGAGCAGGAAGTTGCCGCCGCGGGAGACGACGTCGACCAGGTTCTTGACGGCGTCCGGCCCGCTCAGCATGTGGGTCTCGTCTTCGAGAGCGTTGTAGCCGAACGAGTAGCCGATGCCGCGGCAGTTCTCCCAGCCGCCCTCGCCCTCCACGGCGAGGTTGCTCTGGTACTCGCTCGTGCGGAAATCCCAGTGCGTCTCGCCCCAGCGATCGTTGGCGACGCCGTCGGGAGCTGCCGCGTAGAACCGCTCGAAGAGGTTCTCCATCGAGAACGGGCCGGGGGGCTTGCCGGCATCCGGCCACTCGATGTCGCCCCAGAGGATGTCGGGGCGGTACCGCTCGATCAGGTCGTCGACGTGCCGGTACGCGTACTCGGCGTACGCGGCATCCACCGGGCGCACGAAGGCGTCGGTGTCGTTGGTGATCGGCGGCTGCTGAGTGAAATGCCAGTCGAGGCCGCCCGAGTAGTAGACGCCGAAGCGCAGGCCGGCGGCGCGGGTCGCCCGCTCGAACTCGGCGACCAGGTCGCGCCGCGGCCCACGGGCGACGGTGTTGCGGCCGTCGGTGCCGGGGGCGTCCCAGAGGGTCACGCCGTCGTGGTGCTTGGTGGTCGGCACGAAGTAGCGCGCGCCGGTGCTCTTCACGAGCGCGAGGAAGTCGTCCGCGTCGAACTCGCGGGCGTCCCACGCGTCGATGAAGTCGTCGTACGGAGCCCCGCCGAACGCCCCGCGCTGGTGCTCGGCCGCCGGGCTGCCCTCGATGCGGATCGTGTTGAAGTACCACTCGGCGTACGGGTTGTGCGCGAACCAGTGCGCCGGCTCGATGGTGCCGAGCTCGCCGATCGGCTCGGCCCAGGCCGGCACGGAGTACGGCCCCCAGTGCACGAAGATGCCGAACTTGGCGTCCCCGAACCAGCCGGGGAGCTCGCGCTCGAAGCGTCGGTAGTTGTCGGGGCGCACGCGATCGTCGTTGGTCACCCGAGCGATTCTGCTACGAAACGAGCGCGGCCTTGCGGATGCTCAGGGTGTCGTTCTGCGAGTCGAGGTCCACCATCACGGTGTCGCCGTCGCGGATCTCGCCGCGCAGCAGCGAGGTGGCAAGCTTGTCGTCGATCTCGTGCTGCATCAGGCGGCGCAGCGGGCGCGCGCCGTAGATCGGGTCGTAGCCGCGCTCGGCGAGCCAGGCCCGGGCATCCGGGGTCACAGCCAGCTCGAGACGGCGATCCTGCAGCCTGCGCGAGAGCCGGTCGATGTAGAGCTCGACGATCTGGGAGAGGTCGTCCATGCTCAGCGCCGTGAAGATCACGATGTCGTCGAGCCGGTTCACGAACTCCGGCTTGAAGGTCTGCCGCACCATCGTCTGCACGGCCTCCTCCTTCGCGTCGGCGCTGAGCGTCGGGTCGACCAGGTACTGGCTGCCGAGGTTGGAGGTGAGGATGAGGATGACGTTGCGGAAGTCGACCGTGCGACCCTGCCCATCGGTGAGCCGCCCGTCGTCGAGCACCTGCAGCAGCACGTCGAACACGTCGGAGTGCGCCTTCTCCACCTCGTCGAGCAGCACCACCGAGTACGGCCGGCGGCGCACGGCCTCGGTGAGCTGGCCGCCCTGCTCGTACCCGACATAGCCGGGAGGCGCCCCGAGCAGGCGCGCGACGGAGTGCCGCTCGCCGTACTCGCTCATGTCGATGCGGATCATGGCCTTCTCGTCGTCGAACAGGAACTCGGCGAGCGCCTTGGCCAGCTCCGTTTTGCCGACACCGGTGGGGCCGAGGAACAGGAACGATCCGGTGGGCCGGTCGGCATCCGCGATTCCTGCGCGCGACCGGCGCACGGCCTCGGCCACGGCGCGCACGGCCGGCTTCTGCCCGACCAGCCGCTTGCCCAGCTCGTTCTCCAGGTTGAGCAGCTTCT
>JAODAU010000380.1 GCA_025463615.1 Microbacteriaceae bacterium
CCCGGTCATGACCGTGCTCGCCGGATCGTCGGCCACGTTCGCCAACCCCTCCTGGGGAAGGTCGGGGTTGCCGAAGCTCGCCTGCTCGTGGTGCGGGGCCGGAGGGTCGCTGGGGGTCATCGAATGCTCCTTTTTTCTCTCGTGTGGGACCTTCAGTCGGTGGACGGCGCGGAGAGCGTCAGCAGCACGGCGGCGACGTGGTCGCGCTTCGCGATGTCCCGCTGCGCCTGGCGCAGCCGAGGGGCCAGCTCGTGCTCGGGCAGGTCGCCCGCGAGGTCGACCGCGGCGATGATGAACACCTGCTCCGGCCCGGTGAACTCGACGTGCAGGTACGTGACCCGCTCAATCGACGGGTGGGTGAGGATCTCGTCGCGGATGAAGTCGAACGTCTGCTGCGGCACGGTCTGCCCGATGAGAAAGCGCCGGTTGCGGTCGATCAGCACCAGCGCGACGATGCCGAGCAGCACGCCGACGAGGATCGACCCGATCGCATCGAACGCCGCGATCCCGGTGAGCTGGTGCAGCAGCACCCCGAGGAACGCGATCAGCAGGCCGACGAGCGCCGCGGAATCCTCGGCGAACACGGCGCGCAGCGTGGGGTTGGAGCTCTGCAGCACGTGCTCGAGCGTGCCGATCATGCGGCTCGACGCCATCCGCCGCGCCTCGCGCAGCGCGCGCAGGAACGAGATGCCCTCCAGCACGAACGAGAACGCGAGCACGAGGTACGCCACGAGGAACGCGCTCGCGGGCTCCGGATCCAGCAGCTCCTGGATGCCGTGCTGCACGCCCACCGCGGCCCCGACCGCGAACAGGCCGACCGCCGCGAAGATCGACCAGACGTACGCCTCCTTGCCGAAGCCGAGCGGATGCCCGTCATCCGCCGCCCTCGCCGAGCGCCGCTCCGCGACCAGCAGGAAGACCTCGTTGCCGGTGTCGGCCCACGAGTGCGCCGCCTCGGCGACGAGCGACGCAGACCCGGTGATCACGGCCGCGACCGTCTTCGCGATGGCGATCAGCAGGTTCGCCCCGAATGCGATCACAACCGTGAGCACGGCGGCGACCCGGTTGCTGGCGGTGCTCTCGCTGGTCACGGTCCAACGTTAGGCGACGCGCGGTAGTCTTGGTTCGTGAGTTACTCCCCCGCCATCTCTACGCCCATCGGGCGATCGGGGGTCGTCGGCGTCTTCTTCGCCGGCACAAGGTAGTCGCCGACTTCGACGAATTTCCGCCCGCGCTCGCGCGCGGACACTATCGATTGGTGACCCACAATGCTCAAGCTCGACGAAAAAACCATCCGCTCATCCCTCGTCAACGCGTCCCGGCGCGAGGCGAACGAGCTCACCCTGCCCGCCGACTTCGACGCCCTCGACTGGGAGTCGCTCGACTACCTCGGCTGGCGTGACCGCAAGTACGCCCGCCGCGCGTACGCGATCGTGCCGTTGGCCGAGGGCCCGGTCGGCATCATGCTGACCCAGGCCGAGGCATCCCCGCGCTCCCGCGCCCAGTGCTCGTGGTGCCAGGACGTGAGCCTGCCCAACGACGTGCTGTTCTTCAGCGCGCGCCGCACCGGGCCGGAGGGGCGCCGCGGCGATACCGTCGGCACGCTGGTCTGCGCCGACTTCGAGTGCTCGGCGAACGTGCGGCGCCCGCCGCGCGTGGCCTACCTCGGCTTCGACGTCGAGGCGGCACGTGATGCGCGCATCGACGCCCTGCGCCAGAACACGGCCGCCTTCGCGCGCGGACTGGTACGTGCGGCCTGACCGTGTGAGGGGTTTTGCCCACACGCTCGCGGCGAATGGCGCGAACGTTGGGGGGTGACCCGGATGCCGCGGCGGCGGTGTCGCGAGAGGGTCGGGGCGGACGCACTCCGAGGCGCCCGCTCCGACCCCCGAAGGACACGATGATGACCATCTCCGACACGCACCCCGGCACCGCCACGACCGACGATCCGAACGGCATCCGGCCGTTCACCGTCGACATTCCCCAGGCCGACCTCGACGACCTGAAGCAGCGGATCCGCGCCGCACGACTACCGGAGAAGGAACTCGTGCCGGACGCCACGCAGGGCGTTCAGCTCGACGTGGTCAGCGCGCTGGCCGACTACTGGGCGAACGAGCACGACTGGCGCGCGGTGGAGTCGAGGCTGCGCGACCTGCCGCAGTTCGTGACGAACATCGACGGCCTCGACATCCACTTCATCCACGTGCGCTCCAAGCACGACGACGCGCTGCCGATGATCGTCACCCACGGCTGGCCCGGCTCGGTGATCGAGCAGCTGAAGATCATCGAACCGCTGACGAACCCGACGGCGAACGGGGCGGATGCCTCCGACGCGTTCCACCTCGTGATCCCGTCGCTGCCCGGCCACGGCTTCTCGGGCAAGCCCGACGCCACCGGCTGGGACCCGATCCGCATCGCGCGGGCCTGGGTCGAGCTGATGAGCCGGCTCGGGTACGACCGCTACGTCGCCCAGGGCGGCGACTGGGGCAACGCCGTCACGGAGCAGATGGCGCTGCTGACGCCTCCGGGGCTGGTCGGCATCCACACGAACATGCCCGCGACCGTGCCGGACAGCATCCAGGCGGCCCTGACCGCCGGCGACCCGCCGCCCGCCGACCTGTCGGCCGAGGAGCGCGGCGCGTGGGACCAGCTCGCCACCTTTTACGCGCACGGCCTGGGTTACGCGAACGAGATGGCGAACCGACCCCAGACGCTGTACGGGCTCGCCGACTCCCCCGTGGGCCTCGCCGCCTGGATGCTGGACCACGACGCCGCGAGCTACGAGATGATCGCCCGGGTCTTCCGCGGCGGCTCGGAGGGGCTCTCGCGCGACGACGTGCTCGACAACGTGACGCTGTACTGGCTCACCAACACGGCCGTCTCGTCGGCCCGGCTGTACTGGGAGAGCAAGCTCGGGTTCTTCCAGCCCAAGGGCGTGACGATCCCGGTGGCCGTCACCGTCTTCCCGGATGAGATCTACGCGGCGCCGAGGAGCTGGGCGACGCAGGCGTACCCCAACCTGATCCACTTCAACCGCGTCGACCGCGGCGGCCACTTCGCGGCCTGGGAGCAGCCCGAGCTGTTCACGCAGGAGATGCGCGCGGCGTTCCGGTCGCTGAGGTGAGCGCGGCGCTGGGCCCGGTGCGCCAGGTCGAGGCGGGCGAGCTGGAGGTCGGGGTCGCCGACCTCGGGCCCGCGGACGGCACCGCGGTGCTTCTGCTGCACGGCTGGCCGTACTCCATCGACGCCTACGCCGAAGTCGCCCCCATGCTGGCGGATGCCGGCTACCGGGTGCTCGTGCCCTCTCTCCGCGGCTACGGCAGCACCCGCTTTCTCTCGGAGGCGAGCCGCCGCAACGGCCAGCAGGCGGTGTTCGCGGCCGACGCGCTCGCCCTGCTCGACGCCCTCGGCATCGAACGCGCGATCGTGGCGGGGTTCGACTGGGGGGCGAGGACCGCCAGCATCCTCGCCGCCCTCTGGCCGGAACGCTGCATCGGGCACGTGGCGGTGAGCGGCTACCTCGTCGGCAGCCAGGCGGCGAACGCGGCGCCGCTGCCCCCGGCGGCCGAACTCGCCTGGTGGTACCAGTTCTACTTCGCCACCGAGCGCGGGCGGGCGGGCTACGACGCCAACCGGAGGGACTTCGCCCGGCTCATCTGGACCTCGGCGTCCCCGCAGTGGGGCTTCGACGACGCGACGTTCGACCGCAGCGCCGCCGCCTTCGACAATCCCGACCACGTGGAGATCGTGATCCAGAACTATCGCTGGCGCCTCGGCCTCGTGCAGGGCGCGCCGGAGTTCGACGAGGTCGAGAGGCGCCTCGCCGCCCGGCCGACCATCGCGGTGCCCACGATCACCCTCGAGGGCGACGCCAACGGCGCCCCGCACCCCGACGCCGCCGCGTACCGCTCCCTGTTCGTGGGCCCATACGAACACCGGGTGGCCACGGGCGGCGTCGGCCACAACCTTCCGCAGGAGGCACCGCGGTTCTTCGCGGAGGCGGTGATGGACGTGGACCGGCTGGCTCAGGCATCCACCCGGGCGGCGCAGTCCGATGGCCGCTGACCGGCTGTTCCGCTCGGTGGCGAACCGGCTCGCAGGCGACGACCGCGTGCTGCCGGACGAGGGGCGGCTGGCGTCGTTCGACCGGGCGACCTCCTGGATCAACTCGCCGCCGCTGTCCGCCGCCGACCTCAGGGGCCGTGTGGTGCTCGTCGACTTCTGGACATACACCTGCGTCAACTGGCTCCGCACGGCGCCGTACCTGCGCGCCTGGAGCGCGAAGTATGCGGATGCCGGGCTCACCGTGATCGGCGTGCACACACCCGAGTTCGGCTTCGAGGGCGAGCTCGTGAACGTCGAAGCGCACACCCGGGAACTCGGGATCGAGTATCCCGTGGCCGTCGACAGCGACTACGGCGTATGGAACGACTTCGCGAACCACTACTGGCCGGCCCTGTACCTCGCCGACGCGAACGGCCGCGTGCGGTACCACCACTTCGGCGAAGGCGAGTACCCCATGACGGAGATGGCGATCCAGCAGCTGCTGGTCGAGTCGGGCGCCACCGGCCTCGACACGAGCCTGGTGTCGGTGACACCGGAGGGACTCGAGGTCACGGCGGACTGGGAGACCCTGCGCTCCCCCGAGACCTACGTCGGCTACGGGCAGAGCAGCGGCTTCGCCTCGGAGGACCGCGCACTCTACGACCGCCCGCACGAGTATGTCGCCCACGACTCGCTGCGCCTCAACGAGTGGGACCTCTCCGGCGACTGGACGGTCGCGCGGCACGCGGCGGTGTTGGGCGCGGCGGGCGGCAAGATCTCGTTCGCCTTCCACGCGCGGGACGCGAACCTCGTCATGGGTCCGGGGGCCGCGCCCGGCGGCATCCCGTTCCGCGTGTTCCTCGACGGGCGCCAAGTCGCCGACGCTCGAGGCACGGATGTCAGGGCCGACGGCACCGGCATCGTCGATGGCCCCGGCACGTACCAGCTCGTGCGCCAGCGCGGACCGATCGAGGATCGCGTGCTCGAGCTGGAGTTCGACGCCCCGGGCCTCGAGGCCTACTGCTTCACCTTCGGCTAGCCGCTCAGACCACGCCGTGCCGCAGCGCGAACGCCGTCGCCTCGCTGCGCCGCGCGACCCCGATCTTGCGATAGACGCTGGTGATGTGCCGCTCCACGGTGCGGTCGCTGAGCCACATCACCCCGGCGATCTCCTTGTTGCTGAGCCCCTGCGCCAGAAGGCCCAACACCTCGACCTCTCGGCGGGTCAGCGGCAGGGCGTTGGGTCGCGCGACGGGGTCGTGCACCCGGACAGTCGCGTTCTCGACCCGGGGCGGATCGGGCACCACGGCGTGCGGCGCCCCGTCATGCACGCGGCGCACGATCGACGCGAGCGAACTCTCGACGTCCTCCGTGAGCGCGTGCAGCAGCTCGCCCTGCTGCGCCAGCGCGGTCTCGGCGGCCACGCGCGCGGCGTGCTCGCGGGCGAGTCGGCGCGCGGTGTGCACGGCGATCGCGCCCTGGCTGATGGCGATGCGCAGGAGCCGCGTCTCGGCCGCCGTCGGGAAGGTGCTCCGCGCGGCGGACACCAGCACGAGCCCGGTCTCCCACGGCAGCGCGAGCGGCACGATCGTCACCCGCATCGCGGCGGGGCCGTCGCCCACCGTCACCGTCGCGATGCCCGAGGCGCCGGTCTCGCGCAGCGAGCGAACGAACTCGGTCGGAACGGCAGGCCCGGACGGTCGCCAGGTCTCCAGCGGCGCGCCGCCATCCGGGTCGTTGAAGCAGACGTAGGCGCCGTCCAGCCGCAGCACGCCGAACAGCACGCTGAGCAGGCCGCTCGCGATCTCGGCCGGCTCGTGGTCCACCCACAGCGCTGGCAGGGCGAGCAGGGCGCCCATGTCCCGCAGCGATCGTCGTGCGTCCGTGGCGTCGTCGTCAGCAATCACGGCGCGCACCACCGGTGCAGGCCGTCCACGATCCCGGTTGACTGGCTGCCAGCTGCCATCCTGCGTCTCGATCCACGAGTCGGGTACTCCGACGTCTGCAGGCTATTCCCTGTTCACACGCGGGCACAATGACCGGCGCGCACGCCCCATCCGCAAGACTGGGGCCATGGACGACATGGCCCGGTTCCGCGACGCGGCCGTCGTGTGGGCCGCGGCGGGCCCGGGGGCGGATGCCGCGGCCGGGGTCGCGCGCACCCTCGCCGGTCGCGTCCGCACCGTCATCCTTGTCGAGGGTCCGAGCGACGCCGTCGCGGTCGAGGCGCTGGCCGCCCGTTCGGGCCGCGACTTCCCGGGCGAACGGGTCGCCGTCGTGCCCGTGGGCGGGGCGACCGCCGTGCGGCGGTTCCTCGAGCCGTTCGGGCCGCGCGGGCTGGACCTGCGGCTCGCGGGCCTCGTGGACGCGGCCGAGGAGCGCTTCTACCGGCAGGCCGTGCAGGGGTCGGACCGGCATCCGGAGCTCACCCGCGACGAGATGGAGCAGCTCGGGTTCTTCGTCTGCGTCGCCGACCTGGAGGACGAGCTGATCCGCGCGATCGGCACCGAACGCGTGATCGAGGTCGTCGCCGGGGAGGGCCAGGCGAAGGCGCTCCGCACGTTCCGCAACCAGCCGGCCCAGCGCGAGCGCACGCTCGAGCAGCAGCTGCACCGCTTCATGGGAACGATGAGCGGTCGCAAGTCGCGCTACGCCGCGGCGCTGGCCGGCGTCGTGGAGCTTGACCGCATCCCGCGCCCGATCGCGGGGCTGCTGCGATTCGTCTGAGGCCCTGCACTATTCTCTGAAGTGGGAATCAGGCCCACCCACGGAAGGCGCGTGCACAGTGCAACACATCGAGCCTGACTCGATACCGTGCGGCCTCGTCGACGTGGATGAGGCCGGCATCATCCTCGCTGCCAACCCGCGGTTCGCGGAGTTGACCGGGCTCACCCCGTCGGAGCTCGTCGGGCGGCCCGTCGCCACGCTCCTCAGCACCATGCCTGCCGACGAGTCGGAGCGTCAGCACGGCACTACCCGCTCCCGCGCTCTCGTTCACGCGGACGGCTCGCTGCGACCGGTGCTGGTGGAGCAGGGCATGCCCGACGCCACCGGGCGACGCACGCTGGCCCTCTTCGACGCGACGGACCGCTGGGCCTTCGAGAACGAGCTCCAGAGCGAGCACTCCCTCGCCCAGCGCACGCAGAAGCGCCTCGAGCTCGTGATCAACGCCTCCATCGCGTTCACCGAGGCGGCGAGCGAGGCCGAGCTCGCCTACGTGCTCGCGGAGACCGCCGCCAGCGCCTACGCGGCGGAGCAGTCGGTCGTCTACCTGCTCGACGGCGAGAACGCATTCCGCCGGATCGCGGGCACCAACCCGTTCGACGATTTCAGCGACATCACCGAGCTCACCCGCCAGGCGCTCGCGCTGCGCACCGTGGTCAAGGTCTCCGGGGCCGAGGCGGCCGCGGCGCTCTCGCCGTCGATCGCCGAGGCCTTCACGACGACCGGCGTGCAGGCGATCATCGTCGCGCCGATCCGCCTGCCCGACCAGCTTCTCGGCGTGCTGGGCGTCTTCTTCCACCACCCGCGACAGTTCGACGAGCAGGCCTCCCCCCTGGCCGACGCCCTCGCGGGCCAGGCGGCCCGGGCCATGTCCAGCATCCGGCTGCAGCGGCGCCTCGAACACGCGGCGATGCACGACGAGACCACCGGCCTCCCCAACCGCCGTTTCCTCGAGGATCGCACCAGCCGGGCCCACTCGCGCAACGACACCGTGCGGGCGGTGCTCTTCGTCGACCTCGACGGTTTCAAGGCCGTCAACGACGCCATGGGGCACCAGGCCGGCGACGCGCTGCTCTCCGAGGTCGCGGAGCGGCTCCGCGCCACGGTGCGCGACTCCGACCTGGTCGCGCGCTACGGCGGCGACGAGTTCGTGGTCGTCTGCGACGTGGCCAGTGAGGCGGCGGTGGGCGACCTGGCCGACCGGATCCTCGACGGCATCGGCTCGCGCTACTCGATGCTGCCGCCGGAGCTGAGCATCGGCGCGAGCATCGGCATCTCGGTCATCCCCAGCGCGTCCGCCCCCGGCGAGTTCGACCGGCTGCTCCGCGCCGCCGACCAGGCGATGTACCGGGCCAAGAACGCCGGCGGCAACCAGGTCGTGTTCGCGGGTTAGGACCTCTCTTTCGCCGGCCAGACGACCTCGCGGATGATGAGGATGATGGACGCCGACACGGGGATCGCCACCAGCGCGCCCGCCAGCCCGAACAGCGCGCCGCCCGCCATCGCCGAGATGAGCACCACCGAGCCGGGCACCTGCACCGCCTTGCCCATGATCTTCGGGTCGATCACGTACGACTCGACCTGCATGTAGACGAGCATGGCAAGCAGCACCACCAGCGCCGAGACCGGCGAGTGGATGAACGCGATGATCGTCATCCCGATCGTGGTGAGCACCGTGCCGACCAGCGGGATCAGGGTGACGAAGAACGCGACGAGCGCGATGAGGAACGCGCCCGGCACCCCCGTGACGATGAGCAGCACGAAGCTCCACACCGCGTTGATGAAGGCCACGGTCACCATTCCGCTGAGGTACTTGCCGATGTTCTGCAGGATGCGTTCCGCGAATCCGATGAACGTCTGCCGATGCGACGCCGAGACCATCCGGTATGCCGCCTGCTTGGTCACGTCGTAGGTCGCCAGGAAGTAGATCACCAGGATGAACACGAAGAACCCGGCCGAGATCGCGTTCACCAGGCTGAGCCCGAAATCCACGATGCCGTTCACCGCCGTGGCCCAGACCTTCGGGTCGGTGAGGAACTGGCCGAGCCAGGTGAAGAAGTTGCCGATCACCCCGTTGCTCGCGGCGTTCGCGGGGTCGAACCATCCGGCCTGCTTCAGCTCGTCGATCTCCTTGGGGATGGACGTCGCCAGCAGCTCCACCTGGTCGATCACCAGCGGCAGCACCACCCAGATGATCGCGACCACCAGTGCGACGACCAGAAGGATCACGGTGAGCAGCGCCACCGCGCGCCTGAAGTGATGCCGCTGAAGGAACCGCACGAGCGGGTCGAGCCCCACCGTGATGAACGCCGCGAGGAAGATCGACACCACGATCCCGCGAAGTCCGAACAATGCCAGGCCCGTCACGATCGCGCCCAGCGCGCCGAGGGTCCAGCCGAAGCCGCGGCGCAGTTCGGTCCGCCGACGCGGCGGCTCGGCGGTCGGCCGCGCCCTCTTGGTCAGCGGGGACACGAGCATTCGAGGCTCCTCCAACGTCGGCCGTTCGGGCGTGCATCCCGAACCTAGGAGGCGGCGACCCCGCGGGCCTCAGCAGTTTCGGGTGAAGCCGCGCCGCCCGCGGCCTCCTCCTCGCCCGCCGCCGCATGCCGGTGTAAGTATGAACGGGTGACGACCACCGCCCTCGCGACCGGCCTGACCGCGGCCGACGTCGCCGAGCGCACGGATGCCGGGCTCACCAACGCGTTCACCCCGGCCTCCAGCCGCAGCGTCTGGAGCATCGTCCGCGCGAACACGCTCACCCTCTTCAACGGCATCATCGCGGGCTGCTTCCTGGTGCTGCTGCTCATCGGCCGCTGGCAGGACGCGCTGTTCGGCCTGAGCGCTATCGCCAATGCGATCATCGGGTCGGTGCAGGAGTTCCGTGCGAAGCGGTCGCTCGACCGGCTCGCGCTGCTCAACGCCCCGCACGCCCGCGTGCTGCGGGACGGCGCCGAGGCCGACGTGCCGGTCGGCGAGGTCGTGAGGGACGACATCCTCGTGCTCCGGGCGGGCGACCAGGTGCCGGCGGATGCCGTGGTCGTCGACTCGACCGGCCTCCAGCTGGACGAATCCATGCTCACCGGCGAGTCCGACCCGATCGACAAGGGCGAGGGCGCCGAGGTGCTCTCCGGCTCCATCGTGGTCGGCGGATCGGGGCTCGCGCGCGCGGACAGGGTCGGCGCGGAGTCCTTCGCCAACCGGTTCGCGGGCGAGGCCCGGCGCTTCTCGCTCATCAACTCCGAGCTGCGCACCGGCATCAACCGCGTGCTCCGCGTCATGGCGTTCATCGTCGGGCCGATCGCGCTGCTCGTCGTCAACTCGCAGATGATGGCGAACGGCGGGTGGCCGCACGCGATCGAGTCCGGCACCTGGCGGCTCGCGGTCGTGGCCACGATCGCCTCCATCGTGGCGATGATCCCGCTCGGGCTGGTGCTGATGACGAGCATCGCGTTTGCGGTGGGTGCGGTGAAGCTCTCGACACAGAACGTGCTCGTGCAGGAGCTGGCCGCGGTCGAGGGGCTCGCCCGGGTCGACATCATCTGCCTCGACAAGACGGGCACGCTCACCGAGGGCGAGATCGTCTACGACGACGTGCGTGTGCTGGATGACTCCGCCGGCTGGCAGGGCGTGCTCGCCTGGTACGGCGTGCAGGCCGACTCGAACGCCACCGCGCGCTCGCTCGCGCCCGCGTACACGACGCTCCCGGGCGATGAGCCGATCCGCCGGATCGCGTTCTCGTCCGCGCGCAAGTGGAGCGCCGTCGATTTCGCGCAGACCGGCTCGTGGGTACTCGGCGGCCCCGAGATGGTGTTCGGCCAGGGCGCGCCGGAGGTGCTGGCCGAGGCGGCGAAGCTCGCGGCATCCGGGCTCCGCACGCTGGTGCTCGCCCACAGCCCGCAGGCGCTGGATGCCGCGGCCGAGACGCTTCCCGAGCGGCTCAGCGCCGCCGTGCTCGTCACCTTCCGCGAGAAGGTGCGCCCGGACGCCGCCGAGACCCTCGCGTTCTTCGCCGCCCAGGGGGTGGCCGTGCGGGTGATCTCGGGAGACAACGCGCAGACCGTCGCCGCCATCGGCCGCGAACTCGGTCTCGACGCGGGCGACGGCTTCGACGCCCGGCAGCTGCCGGAGGACGACGACGAGTTCGCGCGGATCCTCGACGAGAACGTCGTCTTCGGCCGGGTGACCCCGGAGCAGAAGAAGCGCATCGTGCTCTCGCTGAAGGCCCGCGGGCACACCGTGGCGATGACCGGCGACGGCGTGAATGACGCCCTGGCGATCAAGGAGGCCGACATCGGCATCGCCATGAACTCCGGGTCCGCAGCGACGAAGGCGGTGGCACGCCTCATCCTGCTGGACGGCAGGTTCTCCCACCTGCCGGGCGTGGTCGACGAGGGGCGGCAGGTGATCGCGAACATCGAGCGCGTGTCGATGCTGTTCCTCACCAAGACCTCGTACGCCACCGGGCTCGCCATCGTGTTCGGCGCGCTGCTGCTGCCGTTCCCGTTCCTGCCGCGACAGGAGACGATCATCGACGGGCTCACCATCGGCATCCCGTCGTTCTTCCTCACGCTGCTGCCGAACCGCACGCGGTACGAGCCGGGGTTCCTGCGCAGGTCGCTGAGCTTCGCCATCCCCGCCGGTATCGTCGTCACCGCGGCCCTCGCCGTCTACTCGAAGATCGCCAACGACTCCGGCATCAGCGTGGAGCAGGTGCGCACCGGCTCGACCCTGCTGCTCACCATCGTCGGGCTCTGGATCCTGGTCGTGCTCTCCCGGCCGGTCACGACCATCAAGGCGCTGGTCATCGGCGCCATGATGATCGCGCTGATCGTCGTCTACTCGGTGCCGCTGCTCACGAACTTCCTGCAGCTGGTCGACCCGGGCTTCGAGACGGCGGTGCTGATCGTGGTGACGGCGGCTCTCACGATCGCCGGCATCGAGGTGGTGCGGTTCGCGCACCTCCGCTACGTCAGGCGGATGACCGCGCGAAGAACCGCCGCACCCGCCCCGTCCACAGCACCGCGATCACTCCCCCGTTGACGACCGCGCCCACCAGCTGGGGCCACAGGTGGTCCGGGTCGATGACGAGGGCGAGCAGCGAGATCGTCACCCCCAGCCCGAGAAGCACGGTCGCGAGGATGCGCGCGTTGCGGTCGCCGCGGGTGATGCCCGACGCGAGCGACACGAGCATGAACCCGATGAGCACGACGATCGCGCCGGCGATCGTGACCACCGTGCGCGCGGTCTGCTCGCTGTCATCCAGCAGGTACCGGGCCAGGATGAGCAGCACGCCGAGCACTATGGATGCCAGCGCACTCACGTAGATCAGCACCACGATCAGCGTGAGTTCGGCCGGGCGTCGCGTGGGCGCGGTCTGCTCGGTCATGCTTTGAGTCTGCAACCTCCAGCGCGTCGCATCAAGCCGTCGCCCCGTCCCTGAATTGCGACACTCGACCGAAGCATCGCGGGCACGGACGCGAGAGACTCTCTGCATGACAACTCCTGCAGACATCCTCAAGCGGATGACCGACGAGATCTTCAACCAGCCCGACGCGGCGGCGCGAAACAGCGCGATTCGCTAGCTCTGCTCTCCGAGCATCCGATTCGTGGATGCCGAGGGCGAGGTAGAGGGAGGCGACGCGTTCGCCACGAAGATCACCGCCCTGCTCGCGAACGGCGACCCGAGTTTCCGCTTCCACAGCGCCTCCCCGTACCGCCAGGTCGCCGAGCTGGCGACGCACACGTGGGCGCTCGGCGTGTCGGCCGAGTCGCCGGTGCTCACCGGTACCGACGTCGCCCTCGTGAAGCAGGGGCGGATCGAGTCGCTCTACACGCTCCTGAATTGAGCGCGACCGGGCGCGGGGGTGGGCCCTACCGGGCTCGAACCGATGACATCCACGGTGTAAACGTGGCGCTCTACCAACTGAGCTAAAGGCCCTCAACGGCTCACGCCGCGAGACTCCAAGGGTACAGGAGCGGGGCGGGCGACGCGGAATCTCCACGCCAGCACGGCGAGGGCCGCGCCGCCGGCGAGCATCAGCGACAGCTCGGTGTCGATCGGAACCAGCGCCCACAGCAGGCCCACGATCGCCGCACGGATCGAGAACCGCGTCGATCGCAGCGCCACGCCCACCGCCACACCGGAGAGCCCGAGCGTGATCGACAGCCCGAGAGCGTTGCTGGCGAGTGCCGGCCACGGCAGGGCGACAGCCAGCGCAATGACCGAGGCGACCGGCATCCGCCCCGCGCCCACGCTTCTCGCAAGCGGGGCGCAGAGACGGATGCCGGCCAGGACGCCACCCCCGGCCGCGAGCACGGCCGTCCACTGCCATGCTGCGGCGACCGGCAGCGCGCGAGGAATCGCCCCCAGCCAACTGGCGGCCAGGAGGGTTGCCGCGAAGTGTGCGGAAAGGAGCACCGCGATCCGGTCTTTCAGGAGTGTCGTCATGCAAGGCCAACGAACGACTGGACACGAAATCGACCGATCTGTCGAAATCCGTGGCGCCCGCTCGTTGTCTTCACGTAACGTCACCCAAGGAAAGGAACGACCGTGAAGTATCTCTTTCTCATCAAGAGCTCCCCGGACAGCCCGTACAACGACCCCGACTACGTCGACCCCGAGGACGAGTCGCCGGATCGCTGGGTGGCCGAGACGAAGGGCAGCGGCGCGCATGTCATCGGCGACCGCGTCCGCCCGGTGGAGGATGCGACGACCGTGCGCTTCCGCAAGGGCGAACTGCTCGTCACCGACGGGCCGTTCGTCGAGGGCAAGGACTACATCGGCGGCTTCGACGTGATCGAGGCCGCGGACCTGGACGAGGCGATCGCGATCGCCTCCCGGCATCCCGTCGTCCGGTCGGGACTGGTCGAGATCCGGCCGTTCTGGCCGTTCGACGAGGACTGAGCCTGGCGGACATCCGGGCCGCCGTCGCGGCCGCCTACAGTGCCGAGTGGGGAAAGGTCGTGGCCACGCTGATCCGCGTGACCGGAGACTGGACCCTCGCGGAGGACTGCGCCCAGGAGGCGTTCGAGACCGCACTCGCGCGCTGGGGCCGCGACGGCATCCCACCCAACCCCGGCGGCTGGCTGACCACCGTGGCGCGCAACCGCGCGATCGACCGGCTGCGGCGGCAGGCGACGGAACAGTCCAAGCTCAGGGACGTCGCGATCATGAACGAACTCGAACAGCCCGAGCGCCACGACATCGAGGATGACCGGCTCCGGCTCATCTTCACCTGCTGCCATCCCGCCCTGCCCCTTGAGGCCCGGGTCGCGCTGACCCTCCGCACCGTCGCCGGGCTCACCACACCCGAGATCGCGCGCGCCTTCCTGGTGCCCGAGGCGACGATGGCGCAGCGGATCGTGCGGGCGAAGGCCAAGATCAAGAACGCGGGCATCCCCTTCCGGGTGCCGGAGGGGCGGATGCTCGACGAACGCCTGCCCGGCGTGCTCGCCGTGCTCTACCTCCTGTTCTCCGAGGGCTACTCCGCGTCGTCGGGCGACGAACTCGTGCGCGCGCCGCTCGCCGAGGAGGCCCTCCGCATCGCGACGATCGTGGCGCGGCTGATGCCCGACGAGCCGGAGGTCGGCGGCCTGCTCGCCCTGATGACGCTGCAGCACGCCCGTCGCGCGGGTCGCACGGATGCCGCCGGCGACCTGGTCCCCCTCGAGGAGCAGGACAGGTCGCACTGGGACCGCGCGGCCATCGCCCGGGGCGTGGCGACCCTGCAGACCGCACTGCGACAGAACCACGTCGGCCCGTACCAGCTGCAAGCGGTGATCGCCGCGACGCACGCGCTCGCTCCCACCTGGGAGCAGACCGACTTCGGCGAGATCGAGGAGGCGTACGGCGCCCTGGCCGCCCTCGACCCGTCGCCGATCGTCGCGTTCAACCACGCGATCGCGGTCGGCATGGCGCACGGCCCGCGGGCCGGGCTTGCGGCCCTGGACGGGCTGGATGCCGCGCTCGAGGGCTACTACCTCCTGCCGGCCGCGCGCGCCGACTTCCTGCGGCGCCTGGGCGAGACCGAGGCCGCCGCGGAGTTCTACCGCGAGGCGATCACCCTGGCGAGGAGCACCCCCGAGCGGCGGTACCTGCAGCGCCGCCTGCTCGATACGGGTACAGCCGACCACGATCGATGATCGGGGCGACCGCGGTCGTTTCGGCGTAATGCTGTCGCAATTGCGACAGCAGTCTGCCGAAACAGCAGCGCTGGCTGGAGCGAGTTACGCCGCGACGGGCGCGAGCTCGGCCAGCGCGGCGCGGTAGGCGCCGATCGAGCGTGCCTCGCCGGGCGAGCTGATGAAGCTGGCGCGGATGACGCCCTTGACGTCGATGAGGAAGGTCGCGCGGTTGGCGAAGCCCTTGTGCTCCAGGAACACGCCGTACTCCTTGGAGACGGCACCGTGCGGCCAGAAGTCGGCCAGCAGGTTGAAGTCGTAGCCCTCCGCCTCAGCGAAGGCGCGCTGCGTGGCCTTCGAGTCGACCGAGATGCCCAGCAGCTCGATGCTCTTGTCGTCGAAGAGGGACAGGTTGTCGCGGAGCTCACACAGCTCCGTGGTGCAGGTGCTGGAGAACGCGAGGGGGAAGAAGACGAGCGCGACGGGCTTCTTGCCGCGGAAGTCGCTCAGCCTGATGTGCTCCCCGAACTGGTTGGGGAGATCGAAATCGGGAGCCTGGGTGTCATTCTCCAGAGCCATGTCATATCCATTTCTCCGGGAAGGGTTAATTCCCGGTAAACACGATTGGCAACTATACGCCTGAATCGACCG
>JAODAU010000385.1 GCA_025463615.1 Microbacteriaceae bacterium
AGGGTGGCGAGGATGCGCACCGCGGTCGTCTTGCCGGCACCGTTCGGGCCGAGGACGCCGAGAACCCGGCCCTCCTCGACCTCGAGGTCGATGCCGTCGAGCGCCTTCGTCTTTCCGTAGTGCTTGATGAGGCCGTGGGCCTCGATGGCTTTTGTGGTCATGAAACCAGTGTGGCGAGGGCCACTGTCGCGGCGCTGTCACCCGCTGTCAGCACTTGGTCAGCGTCGGATCGACTTGGCTGAGGCCTCTCTCAGGAAGGCCGAATTGCCGGGAAAAGGTCGAGCCGGACTCTCATACTGGGGGCCGCACCACCGAAATGGAGAACGAGCACCGTGGTTTCATCGATCCTGGCACTGAGGCTGACCACGGGCATCGTTCCGCTGGTGGTGGGTGCGCTGGGGGTCGTCGCGCTGGTGTGGCTGCTGGTCTCCCGGCGCTGGCGGCGCTGGCTGCCGATCGCGGCATCCGTGCTCGCGGCCGGGTTCATCGGGGGCCTCGTCGTGTGCTGGGTGCTGGGCGACCTGCTCGACCTGTTCGGGGTGGACCTCTCGATCGCGAGCCGGGTGTGGTTCGCCGTGGGGGTGGCGGGCCTCTCGCTCGCGGTGGCCCGGGCGATCTTCTCGGGGCGCCGCGCCATCCTGCCAGGGGCCGCCGCGGCGATCGTGCTGATGCTCGTGGGCGGCCTCGGCCTCAACGCCGACCTCGGCGAGTTCCCCACGGTGCGCAACGCGCTCGGCATCGGGCAGTACGGGACGCTGCAGCTGCCGGCGAAGTCCGCGGGCACCGCCCTCGCGAGCTGGACCGCACCCGCCGACCTGCCTCGGAACGGGCGGATCGGGTACGTCACGATCCCCGCCACCGCGTCGCGGTTCCACGCCCGCCGCGCGCTGGTGTACCTGCCGCCGGCGGCGCTGGTGGCCGATCCGCCGCGGCTTCCCGTGCTCGTGATGCTCGCGGGCCAGCCCGGTGGGCCGTCCGACCTGTTCGTCAAGGGCGGCCTCGGCGGCACCCTGGATTCCTGGGCCCGCGCACACCACGGCCTCGCCCCGATCGTGGTGGTGCCCGACCAGCTCGGCGCCCCCTCCCGCAACCCGATGTGCGTCGACTCGGCGCTCGGCGATGCGGCGACGTACCTCACGAAGGACGTGCCCGCGTGGATCGCGGCGAACCTCACCGTGCTCCCGGGCCCGGCCCACACCGGCATCGGCGGATTCTCCGAGGGCGGCACCTGCTCGATCCAGCTCGGCGCGGCGCACCCCACGCTGTTCGGCACGATCGTGGACATCTCGGGCCAGGTCGCGCCGAAGAACGGCTCGACGCAGCAGACGATCAACCGCGGGTTCGCCGGGTCGAGGGCGGCGTACGAGCGGGCGATCCCGGCGAACATCCTCGCGGCGAAGGGGCCGTACGCCTCCACGTTCGCGGTGTTCGCCGCCGGGGAGGACGACCTGCGCTACGGGCCCGGCCTGCGCACCGTCGCGGCCGCGGCGAAGGCGGCGGGGATGACGTCGACGCTCGTCATCTCGCCCGGCACCGCCCACGACTGGCACACGGTGGCCTACGCGTTCGACCACGCCATCCCGCTCGTCGCCCGGCACTGGGGTCTCGATGGTTGAGCGGGCGCTGCGACGCAATCCGGTCACCCTCGCGGTGCTGCTGCTCGCGGTGGCGGGCGCCGTGGTGGGGCGCGGGTTCCGCGGGCCGGGGCCCGTCATCCGCTTCGCGCTCGGCACCGGGTACGAGCAGGTCGTCGACGCGCACCGCTGGTGGACGCCGATCACCTCG
Source organism: Microbacteriaceae bacterium (assembly GCA_025463615.1). The sequence continues at coordinate 1,786 of JAODAU010000385.1, forward strand.
GTGTTCGTCACCGACGGCGGCATCGAGCTGCCGGTCGTGCTCGTCGGGATCGTGCTCGTGATCGGTGCCGCCGAGCGACTGATGGGGCCGGCGCGCATCGCGCTCGCGTTCGTCGTGACCGCGGTGGCCGGCGCGGTCGTCGGCATCGTCGTGCAGCAGGTCGGGTACGTGTTCGGCGAGCTGTGGTCGCGTCGCGTGAGCGAGCTGGTCACCTTCGACCCCGAGACGGCGATCGCCGGCACGATCCTCACCGCGAGCGCGTTCGCGGGGCCGCTCTGGCGGCGGCGCATCCGGGTGCTCACGTTCGGCATCGCGGCCGTGTTCCTGCTCTACTCGGGGCAGCCCTCCGACCTGTACCGCATGATCGCCTGCCTCGCGGGGCTGGCGCTCGGCGTCGTGCTGTCGCCCGGCGAAGGCCCGCTGCACTGGCAGCGCAGCTCGCACCACGAGACGCGGGTGCTGCTCTCGGCCATCGTGGCGATCACCGCGATCGGGCCGTCCATCACCGTCTTCAGTCGCCTGCGCCTGGGCGCCCTCGCCCCGCTCGGCCTGCTGCTGACGGATGCCCGGCCCGGCGGCATCCCCACCGTCGACGAGTGCCACGCCGCCAGCATCACGCGCAGCTGCCTGCACGACATGACCCTGGAGCGCATCAGCGGCGCGGGACCGGTGCTCGTCACCGTGCTGCCGATGCTGACCCTGCTGGTGGCCGCGCTCGGGATCCTGCTCGGGCGGCGGTTCGCGGCCATCCTCGCGATCGTCGTCAACGTTGCCCTCGCCGGTCTCGCGGCCTGGTTCTACGGCTTCCTGCCGGTCTCGGGGGAGCGCTGGGTGCTGCAGTTCCGCACCCCGCACTACTGGGAGGTGAGCCTCGCGCTCTCGGTGTCGGTGCTGCTGCCGCTGGCCATCTCGGTGCTGCTGTTCGCCAACCTCCGGCACGTGACGGTGCGGGCGTCGCGTGCCGCGATCCGCACGTACCTCGCCGCGATCGGCATCAGCTTCGTGGGGCTTTCGGCCTTCTACCTCGGCAGCGGGATGCTGGTGGCCGGCGGCTACCACCCCCGCGTCGGCTTCCTCGACCTCCTCGTCGACCTCCCCGAGGGGTTCGTGCCGATCGGCTTCGTGCGCATCGAGCGGCTCGAGTTCCTTCCTACCGACCCGCTCACCTCCTTCGCCTACTACTGGATCGGGCCCATCTTCTGGCTCGTGGTCATCGCGGGTGCGCTCGTGGTCGTGCTCACCCGTGGGTCGCGTGCGTTCGCGGTGGGTCGCGCGCGCGTTCGCACCCTGCTGCGCCAGGGCGCCGGCTCGCTCTCCTACTGGTCGACCTGGGAGGGCAACGACTACTGGTTCTCCGCGGACGGCCGGGTCGCGGTCGCGTACCGGGTGATCGGGGGAGTGGCGATCACCTCGTCGGAGCCGATCGGGGAGCGGGAGGCATCCATCGCCGCGCTCGGCGACTTCGCCCGGTTCTGCGACGACAACGGCTGGACGCCGGTGTTCTACTCGATCCACGAGGAGTGGCGCCAGGCGTGCGAGGCGCTCGGCTGGTCGTCGATGAACGTGGGCGACGAGACGGTGATCCTGCCGGGCGAGTGGCAGACCACGGGCAAGCGCTGGCAGGACGTGCGCTCGTCGATCAACCGCGCCGAGCGTGCCGGTGTGCACTCGGTGTGGACGTCCTATGGCGCGCTCTCGGCCTCGCACCTCATCCAGCTCGGCGAGATCTCGGAGGCGTGGGTGGCGCAGAAGGACCTGCCCGAGATGGGCTTCACCCTGGGCGGCGTCGACGAGCTGCGCGACCCCGACGTGATGCTCATGCTGGCCGTGGATGCCGAGGACCGGGTGCTCGGGATCACCAGTTGGCTGCCGGGCTGGCGCGACGGCCGCGTGGTGGGCTGGACCCTCGACTTCATGCGGCGCACGCCGGACGGCATGAACGGCGTGATGGAGTTCCTCATCGCGCGCTGCGCCGAGCAGTTCCGGGCGCAGGGTATCGAGTGGATGAGTCTCTCGGCCGCGCCGCTGGCCTCGGGCGGGGCATCCACCCCGTCGCGGCTGCTCGGCTACATTGGCGCGCGCCTCGAGCCGGTCTACGGATTCCGCTCCCTGTTCACCTTCAAGCGCAAGTTCGATCCGCAGCTGCTGCCGCTCTCGATGGCGTATCCGGACCCGCTCGCCCTGCCCGCGATCGGCGTCGCGCTGGCGCGGGCCTACGTGCCGTCGCTGTCGGTGCGGCAGAGCATCCGCTTCGTCCGGAGCCTGGGGCAGTGAGCGTGCTACCCTGAAAGTGTGTTCGGTCTGCTTCTTCTTAGCTGCCGCGACGAGTCAGATCTTCTCAGGCCTCACTCGTCGCGGAGTTCGGCGTTCACGCAGCGCCGCTGGCTGACAACCTCATCCAAGCGAAAGAGAACACATCATGAAGAACACACAGTCGGCTTCTGCAATGCCGATCCACAAGTACCGCCCGTACCGCGAGACCCTGGGCGTCGACCTGCCCGACCGCACCTGGCCGTCGAAGACCATCACGAAGGCCCCGCGCTGGTGCGCCGTCGACCTGCGCGACGGCAACCAGGCGCTCATCGACCCGATGAGCCCCGAGCGCAAGCGCATCATGTTCGACCTGCTCGTGGGCATGGGCTACAAAGAGATCGAGGTCGGATTCCCGTCGGCCAGTCAGACCGACTTCGACTTCGTGCGGTCGCTCATCGACGGCGACCTCATCCCGGACGACGTGACCATCCAGGTGCTCACCCAGGCCCGCGGCGAGCTGATCACGCGCACCTACGAGTCGCTGATCGGGGCCAAGCAGGCCATCGTGCACCTCTACAACTCCACGAGCATCCTGCAGCGCGACGTCGTGTTCCGCACCGACCGCCAGGGCATCATCGACATCGCGCTGAACGGCGCGCGGCTCTGCAGGCAGGCGGAGTCGATCGCCGAGGGCACCCAGATCTACTACGAGTACTCGCCCGAGAGCTACACCGGCACCGAGCTCGAGTTCGCCCTCGACGTCTGCAACCAGGTGCTCGAGGTGTTCGAGCCCACGCCCGAGCGCAAGGTGATCATCAACCTGCCGTCGACCGTCGAGATGGCCACCCCCAACGTCTACGCCGACTCGATCGAGTGGATGTCGCGGCGCCTGAACCACCGCGAGAACGTCATCCTCTCCCTGCACCCGCACAACGACCGCGGCACCGCGGTGGCGGCGGCCGAACTCGGCTACCTGGCCGGAGCCGACCGCATCGAGGGCTGCCTGTTCGGCAACGGCGAGCGCACCGGCAACGTGGACCTGGTGGCGCTGGGCATCAACCTGTTCACTCAGGGCATCGACCCGCAGATCGACTTCAGCGACCTGGACGAGGTGAAGCGCACCGCCGAATACTGCAACCAGCTGCCCGTGCCGGAGCGCAGTCCGTGGGCCGGCGACCTCGTCTACACGGCGTTCAGCGGTTCGCACCAGGACGCGATCAAGAAGGGTTTCGAGGCCATGGCCGCGGATGCCGCCGCCCAGGGCGTGACCGTCGACGAACTGGTCTGGGCCGTGCCCTACCTGCCGGTCGACCCAAAGGATCTGGGTCGCAGCTACGAGGCCGTCATCCGCGTCAACTCGCAGTCCGGCAAGGGCGGCGTGGCGTACCTGCTCAAGACCGACCACGCGCTGGACCTGCCGCGCAAGCTGCAGATCGAGTTCTCCGGCGTCGTGCAGGCCAAGACCGACGCCGAGGGCGGCGAGGTCACGAGCGACCAGATCTGGACGATCTTCCAGGACGAGTACCTGCCCGCCGCCGACCCGGCCGAGAAGTGGGGGCGCTTCGAGCTCGCGTCGACCCGCTACTCGAGCGACATGTCCGGCACCGTGGCGCTGGATGCGGAGCTGCGGGTCGGCGACGACCTGGTCGCGGCATCCGCCACCGGCAACGGGCCGATCGCCGCGTTCCTCGCCATCCTGGGCGAGCAGGGCGTCGACGTGAAGCTGTACGACTACGTCGAGCACACGCTCAGCGCGTCGGGCGACGCACTCGCGGCGTCCTACGTCGAGCTGAACGTGAACGGCCGCACGCTCTGGGGCGTCGGGATCGACGCGGACAGCTCCACGGCATCCCTGCGGGCGATCGTCTCCGCGGTCAACCGGGCCGTGCGCCTGGAGTCCGGCGACCGCGAGCTCGCCGCCGTCTGAGAATGGGCGTCCCCAGCGACCTGAGCGGGCCGCCGAGCCGCGACACCGCGGTTCCACGGTCGCTCGGGTTCCTGGGGGACGCCGTTCCGGTCTGGCTCAACTCGCTGGGTGGCCTGACCTTCTCGGGCACGCTGGCGGGCGAGCGCGTCTTCGCCAAGTGGTCGCCCGACGGCTTCGCCGACGAGATCGCACGCCTCGAGTGGGCGGTGCGGTACACGCCGGTGCCCGAGGTGCTCTCGTTCGGCGACGACTTCCTGGTCACGCGGGCGCTGCCGGGGGAGAGCGCGGTCGGGGAGCGGTGGTCGGCGCATCCTGAGGCCGCCGTCACCGCCCTCGGCGCCGGACTGCGCGCCTTCCACGACGCGCTGCCCGTGGCCGACTGCCCGTTCGACTGGTCGGTCGAGTCCCGCGTCGCGCGCGCCGGGGTGGCGCCGGTGGATGCCCCGCCGATCGACGTGCTCGTCGTCTGCCACGGCGACGCCTGCGCGCCGAACACGCTGGTCGCCGACGACGGCGGCTGGTCGGCGCACGTCGACCTCGGCTCGCTGGGTGTCGCCGATCGCTGGGCCGACATCGCGGTCGGCGCCATGAGCACCGAGTGGAACTACGGTCCGGGCTGGACCGACACCTACCTGCGGGCCTACGGCATAGCCCCGGATCCCGCGCGCATGAGCTTCTACCAGGACCTCTGGAACCGCACCTGACCCGCCCCGCCCACCCACGTCGCCCCTCCCTCCCAACGGAAATTCAGGAGTCTGGACGACGCGCGAAGGTCGAGCTCCCGCCGATCCGGGGATGCCGCGGAAACGCCCAGACCGAACTCCTGAATTTCCAAAGGGTGCAGGTCGCTTCCGGCAGGGCGGCGTGGAGGCCGGGCCGGGCTTGGGTAGCCTTGGGTGCATGACACCGGCGGACTCGACTGGAGCCCCCACGCCCGAACTGGCCACCCGCATCGTCGACCTCGCGGCGATCGCGCGCAACATCGGGCGCCTGCGCAGCCGCACGGGCAAGGACGTGATGGCTGTCGTGAAGGCCGACGGCTTCGGCCACGGCATGGTCGAGAGCGCCCTGACCGCCCTGGATGCCGGGGCCACCTGGCTCGGCGTCGCCACCGTCGACGAGGCGCTCGCCCTCCGCTCCGCCGGGGTCGACGCGCCCGTGCTCTGCTGGCTCGCCGACCCGTGGACCCGCCTCGAGGCGGCGGTCGCGGCCGGCGTCACGATCTCCTGCGCCAACGTCGAGACGCTCGCCGCCGTGACGGATGCCGCCCGCGCGACCGGCCGCCCGGCGCTCGTGCACCTCGAACTCGACACGGGCATGTCGCGCGGCGGCGCCCACGTCTCCACCTGGGACGAGCTCTGCGGGGCCGCGGCGACCGCGGAGGGTGCGGGCGACATTCGCGTCACCGGCGTCTGGTCGCACCTCGCCCTCGCCGCCGACCCCGATCCGCTCTCCACCGAGAGCCAGCGCCTCGCCTTCGAGAGCGGCGTCGCGCGCGCCCGTGAACTCGGGCTCGCGCCCGAACAGCTGCACCTCGCCAATTCCGCCGCGGCCCTCGAGCACGACACCACCTGGTTCGACGTGGTGCGCTGCGGCGCGTCCGTCTACGGAATCGAGACGGTGCGCGGCCGCACCCACGGCCTCGAGCCCGCGATGCGCGTCGTCTCGCGCGTGGCGCAGTTGCGCCGGGTCGTCTCCGGCACCGGCGTCAGCTACAACCACGCCTTCGTCACCGACGCGGAGACCACGCTCGCGCTGGTGCCCGTCGGGTACGGCGACGGGGTGCCGCGGGGGCTTTCGCACGGCGGCTCGGTGGTGATCGGCGGGCTGCGGCATCCGATCGTCGGGGCCATCTCGATGGACCAGCTCGTGGTCGACGTGGGCGACGCGCCCATCGCACTGGGCGACGAGGTCGTGCTGCTCGGCACGCCCGCGGACGGCGAGCCGGATGCCCAGGAATGGGCGGACGTGACCGGTACGATCGCCCATGAGATCCTCACCGGTCTCGGCGGCCGCATGAGCAGGCGGCACATCAACGCACCGAAACAGGAGTCCTCGTGAAGCGCATCGGCATCATCTTCGGCGGAGCGAACAGCGAGCACGAGGTCTCGCAGAACTCCGCGCGGAGCGTGGCGGCGAACCTCGACACGACCCTGTTCGAGCCCGTCCTGCTCGGCATCGACCGCTCGGGGGACTGGCACCGGGTCGACTCGATCGACGCCCTGGATGCCGCGACCGGCGGCACCCGCCTGCCCGACCTCGACGGCATCGACGTCGCCTTCCCCGTGCTGCACGGTCGCTTCGGCGAGGACGGCACGGTGCAGGGCCTGCTCGAGCTCGCCCGCCTGCCCTACGTCGGCTGCGGGGTGCTGGCGAGCGCCGTCGCCATGGACAAGCTGATCGCGCAGCGCCTGCTCGACGCGAGCGAGATCCCCACCATCCCGAGCCGCGGCATCACCGTGGAGACGCGCGACCAGGC
>JAODAU010000426.1 GCA_025463615.1 Microbacteriaceae bacterium
TGCTCGCGATCATGGTGTTCGCCGCCATCACGACGCCCGCCGCCGACGTGATGTCCATGTTCATCCTGGCCGCCCCGATGGTGGCGCTCTTCTACTCCGCCGTCGTGGTGTCCCTCGTTGCGGACCGGCGCCGCGACAGGCGGCTCACCGCGCTCTCGACGGAGGCGCTCACGCCCTGACCCATCCCATCCGCACACCGATCTCAATGAGGAGAACACCATGCAGACAATCGCGCACACGAACCGAGTACGGAAGGCCTGGGTCGTCGTCGCGGCCGCCGGCCTCTGCGTCGGCATCGCGCTGGCCCAGCCGGCGCAGCGGGCGCACGCGGATACCCCGCCCGCGGACGCCACGGCCTACCCGCTCGTCTTCGGCGACGACTTCAGTGGCACCTCGCTCGACACCACCAAGTGGACCCCGCGCGCAGACGCCGGGCACAACAGCGTGCAGAAGGCATCCAACCTCACGGTCAGCGGCGGCCAGCTGCACATCGCTCTCAAGTCGGAGCCGACCGTGGCGGGCGGATCCACGTATTACTTCTCGGGCGGCGGCGTGATCAGCAACCAGCGCTTCGGGTACGGGTACTACGAGACGCGCGCCAAAGTGAACGCGGGCCCGGGCTGGCACTCGGCGTTCTGGTCGATGTGCACCGACCCCGCCACACCGCAGAACTACAACACCTGCAAGAAGACCGAGATCGACGGCTTCGAGATCGACTCGAAGAACCCGGGCACCATCCGCAACAACATCTTCGACTGGGGCGCGAGCGGCTCCGAGGTCACGACGGGCAACTACGCGTCCGGCGTCGACGCCTCCTCGGGTTGGCACACCTACGGCTACGACTACGACGAGACCGGCGTGCGCTTCTACATTGACGGCACGCTCACTGGCACCCTCGCCTACACGGGCAACCTCCACGCGGAGGACCTGATGAACATCTGGTTCACCACGATCGCGTTCAACGACTACCCGGATGCCGCGCAGCTGCCCGCCAGCGTGGACGTCGACTACGTGCACTACTACCAGAAGGGCGTCTACGTGGACAACGACGGCCAGACCTCGGCCGGCTACCACGAGACGGGAACGTGGGCGGCGAGCGGTCTGGCCGGAATGGGCAAGTCGGGCACCCGGTTCGCCTACGCCGGCCAGGGAACGGCCGAGTGGGATGCCACGGTGCCGGTCACCGGCACGTACGCCGTGGCCGCGTGGGTGCCATCCAACTCCACGAGCGGCAACGCCACGGCGGCGACCTACACGGTCACGCACGACGGCACCACCACGTCGACCACCGTGAACACGCAGACGGGGAGCTCGCACTGGGTGGATCTGGGCAGCTACACGCTCAGCGCGGGCCAGACGCAGCGCGTGACGCTCGGCGGCACGGGGGGAACTCTCCGCGCCGACACGGTGCGGTTCGTGCCGGTGCCCTGATCCGTCTGGTTCGCGGCGCGCGCCACGTTCAATAGTCTGGTTCTTTCGACAGGCTGGAGCGTGGCGCGCATGACCGACGAACCGTGGGCTGACGGCCCGCTCGACATCCGGCTGGTCGTGGCGGACATGGACGGCACGCTGCTCGACGGCGAGGGCAACATCCCCGAGTCGTTCTGGCCGGTGCTGCGGCGCATGCACGACCGCGGCATCGTCTTCGCGCCCGCCAGCGGTAGGCAGTACGCCACGCTCGCGCACCTGTTCGAGCGGGTCATCGACGGCATGGTCTTCATCTCCGAGAACGGCGCGTTCGTCGTGCGCGACGGGGCGGAGCTCTTCTCTGAGGTGCTCGACAGGAGCCTGCTCGAGCGCCTGGTGCTGCGCCTCAGGTCGCTGCAGGACGACGACCTCGGGGTGGTGTTCAGCGGCAAGCGGTCGGCCTACGTCGAGCGCTCGGACGCGCGGTTCATGGATGAGGCGATGAAGTACCACGCGACGCTGGCCGTGGTCGACGACCTGCTGCTCGTCGACGACGACATCGTGAAGGTGGCCATCTTCGACTTCGACGACGCCGAGACGAGCACGGCGCCGCACCTCGCCGACTTCCGCGAGAGCCACCAGGTGGTGATCTCCGGCGAGCACTGGATCGACGTGATCTCGTCGACGATCAACAAGGGCGTCGCCCTGGAGCGGCTGCAGAAGCAGCTCGGCATCACGCGCGACCAGACGGTCGCGTTCGGCGACTACCTCAACGACATCGAGATGCTGGATGCCGCCGGCCTCTCCTTCGCGATGCAGGACGCGCACCCCGAGGTGCTGAAGCACGCGCGCTTCCGGGCGCCCTCGAACCGTGACCACGGCGTCGTCGACATCCTGGATCGGCTCATCCCGGGCTAGGGCGTGAGGCTGAGCCGCCAGGTCGAGTCGACGAGGGCGAGCGCGCTCGCGGTGACTGCCCCGCTTGGGTGCTCGGTCGCGAGCGCCCGCGTGAGCGGGTTCACGAACATGCTCTCCACGACCGAGCCGACGCCCCGGCCGCCGAACGAGAGGTCGGCGACCGCGTGGTCGGCGACGGCGCGCGCGACCGTGTCGTCGATGGTCAGCGTGAGTCCGCGGCGCGCGAGTACCCGACGCACGACGGCGGCGAGGTACTTGTCCACCAGCGCACGGCCCACCGCCTCCGAGATGAAGTCGAACACGACCACGTTGTCGCCGATGCGGCTGAGCAGCTCCGGGCGCTGCAGGCGCTCGGAGAAGTGCCGGTCGATCGCGCGCCGCACCTTCGCGCGGGTGTCCGTGTAGTCGTCGCCCCACTGGGCGAAGTCGTCGTCGTCACTCGTGGAGCGGGAGGTTCCGAGGTTCGACGTGAAGACGATGACGCTCTCGCTGAAGTAGACGGTCTCGCCCGAGCCATCCGTGAGCCGGCCGTCCTCCAGGATCTGCAGGAACTTGTCGAGGATGCGCGGGTGCGCCTTCTCGATCTCGTCGAACAGCAGGATCGAGAACGGCCGCTCCCGCACCGCGTTCGTCAGCTCGCCGCCCGAGTAGTGGCCGACGTACCCGGGAGGCGCGCCGATCAACCGCGCCTCGCTGTGCTCGGCCGAGAACTCGCTCATGTCGAAGCGGATGTACGCGTCCTGCGCACCGAACAGGATCTCGGCGAGTGCCTTCGCCAGCTCCGTCTTGCCCACGCCGGTGGGCCCGGCGAAGAACAGGATGCCCTGCGGCCGACCCGAGCTGCTGCCGTCGAACTGCGCACCGGTCAGGCCCATCGCCGATCGCGTGAGCACGGTCAGCGCCTGCTCCACCGCACGCGACTGGCCGAGCACACGCTTCCCGATCGTCTGCTCGCCGTGCGCGAGGCGGTCGAGCAACAGGGGGTCGCTCCACGGGGAGTCCGGCACGCCGAGGCGATAGCTGCGGATGGCCTCATCCATGCGCGAGGGGTCGACGCCGTGTTCCGATGCAAAGGTGACCACGCTGTCGAGCTCGCGGATGGTCATCCCCGGCGACAGGTCGGCGAGCACCGTGGCCGCGGCGCCGTTCTCGTCCGGCTGCGGCATCCGTGCGAGGAAGAGCGCGGCCGCCGCGGCGCGCACACCGAGCGACGGCAGGGGGATGTTGACGAGGCGCACGCCGGGCGCGCGGGTGAGCCAGCTCGGGGCATCCTGCGGGTGGTCCGCCAGCCAGAAGAGGGCGCAGTCGAAGCGCCCGGGATTGCGCGGCTCGAGCCCGTCGTCGCCGTTCGCCTGCTTCTCCGCGATCGCGAGCAGCGAGCGCAGGTCGGGGCCCGCGTGCTCTTCCTCGGCCCAGAGGCGCGAGGCGTAGCTGACGATCACGGCGACGTGCGGCGATTGGGGTGCGCGGGCGTTGCGGATGAGGTCGGCGAGCCGCCCCGTCGCCGACGAGGTCGCCCGGCCCAGGTGGCCCGACGAGAAGAAGTCGTCGCCGACGACCCCCTCGCGCTCGAACAGCAGCCGGATGCCGTCGACCGGGTCGTACGCGTAGACGAGGTCGTAACCGTGCGAGTCGAGCAGCCCCACGACGAGCTGCTCGGTGGTCCTGGCCTCCGTGCGACCGTGGTCGGGCACGAGGTGGACGTCGCGGATGTTGCCGGCGACCACGAACTGCGCGGTGACCGGGAACGCGAGGTCGATCTCGCGCACCCAGGCCGGTGTCCGTTCGGCGGTCATCAGAAGCCCAGCCGGGTCTTGGACATCCGCAGCGACTCGAACGCGGCGCCGTCGAGGGGTGTGCATGTGCCCGCCACGACGTCGACGGCGTCGAGCGTCAGACGCGGCAGGGCGTCGCGGACGTGGTGGACCAGCGACGGCAGCGTACCGAGCGGGCCGCCGAGCACGACCGCGCCGGGGTTGAGCAGTGTCACGATGTTCGCGAGGGCGAGGGTGAGGGCATCCAGCGCCTCGCGAGTGCGCGCGGTCAGCTCGGGCGCGCCGAGCGCGGTCGTCGCCAGGTTCACGTCGAGGCCGTAGCCGGTGGCGGCATCCGCCCAGCCGAGGCGCGCGAGCGTGCGGGTGAGGTCCTCGTCGTCTGCACGTCGGAGGTGGCCGATCTCGCCGGCCAGCCCGCGCGCGCCGCGCTGCAGTCGCCCGCCGAGGAAGAGCCCGGCGCCGAGGCCCGCGCCGACGTACGCGTACACGAAGTCGTCGACGCCGCGCATCGACCCGACGTGATGCTCGGCCAGGGCGGCCCAGTTCACGTCGTTGTCCACGGTGATGTCGCCGGTGCCGATGGCGAGGTCGCGCACCGGGTCGAAGTGGCCGGCGGGGAAGACCGAGTCGGCGACCTCGATCACGCCACCCGTGGCGGGATCCACCGGATCCGCCACCGAGACCACCGCCGCCAGCAGCGGGGTCGGGCACTCCCGCTCGAGGGAGCGGAGCACCTGGTTCGCGGCCTGGATCACGTAGTAGGGGCGGGTGTCCCGGGGCAGCTGCTCGCTCAGCTCGGCCCCGGTGCTGCCGTCGAGCCGGATCGCCCGTGCGGTGACGGATGACGAGTTCACGGTCAGCGCGACGGAGTGGCCGCGGTCCGCGTTGATGCGGTACAGCGTCGCGACGCCGCCCCGTCGCCCCTCGCGGGTGCCGGTCGAGACGATGACGCCGGTCTCCTCCAGGCGACGCGCGGCGTCGGAGATGGCCGGCTTCGAGATGCCGGATGCCTGCGCGATCTCCGACCGCGAGAGCGGGCCGTCGGCGGCATCCAGCAGGGCCAGGAGCTTCTTCTCGGTGATCGTCGCGAGCAGCCCCTGCCGCGGTGTCTCGTCCGTGATCGCCATCGAATCTCGTTTCAGTAAGGAGCCTTTACTCAACCATAGAGGTGCGCTAGGATCGCTACAAGGCAAATCAGTAAACACAGATTACTGAATCGAATCGGAACGGGAGAATGCAATGGAGCAGACGAGCTGGGCGACGCCGCCCGAGGACATGCCGGTGGCCATCCGCGCGGTGAAGAACAAGCTGCGCGCGCAGATCGGTGACGTGGACGCGCTGTTCGCGGAGATCTCCGCGGCGGTCGCCGTCGAGGTCGCCGAGGTGAAGGCGGCGCGCGAGCGGGGCGAGGAGGTCTGGCCGATCGTGCAGTACTCCGACATCGAGAACGGCACCGTTCCCCAGGAGACCATCGACCTCATCCACCGTCGCGGCTGCGCGGTCGTGCGCGGGCAGATCGCCGAGCAGACCGCCACCGAGTGGGACAGGTCGCTCGTCGACTATGTCGACAGCAACGACTTCATGGCCAAGTACCGCGGCCCGGCCGACAACTTCTTCGGCACGCTGAGCGCGTCGAAGCCCGAGATCTACCCGATCTATTGGTCGCCGGCCCAGATGGAGGCCCGCCAGCACGAGCACACCGCCAGGGTGCAGAGCTTCCTCAACGCGCAGTGGAAGAGCGAGTCGCACGGCGTGACCTGGTTCGACCCCGACCAGGACTCGATGTACCCGGACCGCATCCGTCGCCGCGCGCCCGGCACCACCTCGAACGGCCTCGGTGCGCACACCGACTCCGGCTCGGTCGAGCGCTGGCTGACCCCCGCGTACCAGAAGGTGTTCGAGCCCATCTTCACCAACGACTTCCCCTCCTACGATCCGTGGGACGCCGCGTTCCGCACCGAGGTCGACGAGTACCCGTCCTCCACGATGTGCAGCGTCTTCCGCAGCTTCCAGGGCTGGCTCGCGATGTCGACGATGGAGCACGACCAGGGCGTGCTCCACGTCGTTCCGATCCCGTCGGCCATGGCATACATGCTGGTGCGCCCGCTGCTCAGCGACGTGCCCGACGACTCGCTCTGCGGCGCAGAGGCGGGTATGGCTCTCGGGGCGAACGAGACCTGGCACCCGCTGCTCATGGAGGCCGTGTCCGGCATTCCGGATGTCGGGCCCGGCGACTCCGTCTGGTGGCACTCGGACCTCATCCACAGCGTCGCGCCGGTGGAGGACCAGAAGGGCTGGGGCAACGTGATCTACATCCCCGCCGCCCCGATGTGCGAGAAGAACGCCCGCTACGCACGGGATGTCGCCGAGAAGTTCCGCCTCGGCGAGAGCCCCTCCGACTTTCCGAAGGAGGACTACGAGACCGACTGGGACAACCGCTTCAAGGAGGACGACCTCAACGAGATCGGCGCTCGCGGCCTCGGCATCGTGCGGCGGGCGAGGGTGGCGGAGCGCGCGGCGACGGTCTAGGCGGAACACCGCTACCCCGACGTCATTGCGTCAGCGAGAATGGGTCGGCGCCATCCGCGCGTCGATCCTCCTCAACGACGAAGACTGGGAGCCGCAATGGCCGCACCGATCCAGACCGGCTATCGCGAAGCGCGCGACCTGCTCATCGAGCTGCGCGACGACTACCCGGCCGCGGTCGAGCGGTTCCGCTGGCCGACGATGGGCGCGCGGTTCAACTGGGGCATCGACTGGTTCGACGAGATCGCCCGGGGAAACCCGCGCGAGGCGCTCGTGATCGTGGAGGAGGACGGCGCGCGCACGAGCCGCACGTTCGACGAAATGGCGACCCGGTCTGACCAGCTGGGCGCCTGGCTCGCGCGGCTCGGCGTCCGCCGGGGCGACGCGGTGATGCTCATGCTCGGCAACCAGGTGGAGCTCTGGGAGGCGATGCTGGCGATCATGAAGCTGGGCGCGGTCATCCTGCCGACCACGACCGCCGTTGGAACCGCCGACCTGGTGGACCGGATCGAGCGGGGCGGGGTGAAGCACGTCATCGCCGCATCCTCCGCAGTCGACAAGTTCGAGGGCGCGCCGGGCGAGTACACGCGTATCGCGGTCGGCCCCGCGGCGGATGGATGGCTCGACTACTCGAGCGCGTTCGCCGAGGCCGCGCGGCCGCTGCCCCACCCCGGGACGGCCCCCGACGACCCGCTGCTCTACTACTTCACCTCCGGCACGACGTCGAAGCCCAAGCTGGTGGAGCACACCCAGGTCTCCTACCCGGTCGGCCACCTCACGACCATGTACTGGCTCGGGCTGCGGCCCGGCGACATCCACCTCGCCATCTCGTCGCCCGGCTGGGCGAAACACGCGTGGAGCTGCTTCTTCGCGCCGTGGATCGCCGAGGCGACGGTGTTCGTCTACGACTACGCGCGCTTCGACGCGACGGCGATGCTCGAGCAGATCCGCGGCGAGCGCGTGACGTCGTTCTGCGCCCCGCCCACCGTGTGGCGCATGCTGATCCAGTCCGACCTGTCCGGCGGGCCGGGCGCGTTGCGCGAGGTGATCTCGGCCGGCGAGCCGCTGAATCCGGAGGTCATCAACCAGGTCAGGGGCCAGTGGGGTCTCACGATCCGCGACGGCTACGGCCAGACGGAGATGACCGCAGTTATCGCCAACTCGCCCGGGAGCCCGCTGAAGGATGGCTCCATGGGCCGGCCGATGCCCGGATGCCCGATGGTGCTGGTCGACCCGCTCACCGGCGAGGAGGGCGACGAGGGCGAGATCTGCGTGGACCTGGCCGGGCATCCGACCTTCCTCATGACGGGGTACATCGGCGACGACGAGCGCAACGCCGATGCCACGGCGGGCGGCTACTACCACACGGGCGACACGGCGATCCGGGATGCCGACGGCTACATCACGTACATCGGGCGCACCGACGACGTGTTCAAGGCATCCGACTACAAGATCAGCCCGTTCGAGCTGGAGAGTGCGCTGATCGAGCACCCGGCGGTGGCGGAGGCGGCGATCGTGCCCGCCCCGGATGCCGTGCGCCTGGCGGTGCCGAAGGCCTACGTCGTGCTCGCGCCCGGCTTCGAGCCCACGGAGCAGACCGCCCTCGCCATCCTCGGCTTCGCGCGCGCCCGGCTCGCGCCGTTCCAGCGCATCCGACGCATCGAGTTCCTCGAGCTGCCGAAGACCATCTCGGGCAAGATCCGCCGCGTCGAGCTGCGTGAGCGCGAGGAGAACGTGGCGGCCGGGCGGGTCGTCGCCGTCGAGTGGCGCGACGACCAGCTTCGCGAGCACTGACCGCCGAGTAACCTCGACCGCAACGAAGGGAGACGTCATGACGAACAAGACGCCCGAGGAGGAGCGCATCCAGAAGGAGCAGGAGGCGCGCGACAAGGAGAAGGCCGAGGAGCAGGCCGCGGAGGAGCGCCGGCTCGAGTAGTCAGGCGGGCGCGACGGTAACCTGACCATATGGGCAGCGCCGAACTCGTCACACTCGTGATCGTCGGCGTCGTGCTGGTCATCGGCCTGGTGAGCTTCTTCGCCGGCCGGATCGGGGTCGCGGCGCCGCTGCTGCTCACCGTGGTCGGGGTCGCGGTGGGGGCCATTCCCGGCATCACGCATTTCGAGCTCGAGCCCGACGTCGTGCTCACCGTCATCCTGCCGCCCCTGCTCTACGCGGCGGCGCGGCAGGTGCCGTTCGTGGACTTCCGGCGCAACCTGCGCGTGATCGGGTTCCTCGCGATCGTGCTGGTCGTGGTCTCGGCGGTGGCGGTCGGCATCCTGGTGCACCAGCTCTGGGTGACGGTGCCGATCGCGCTCGCCATCGCCCTCGGCGCGGTGGTCGCGCCGCCCGACGCCGTTGCCGCGACCAGCCTCGGCAAGCGGCTCGGGCTGCCGCCGCGCATCGTCACCATCCTCGAGGGCGAGGGGCTGGTGAACGACGCGACCGCCCTGGTGCTGCTCTCGACCATGCTGGCCATCGTCACCTCCTCCACGCAGGGGCTGAACGGCTGGATGATCGCGCTCACCTTCGTGTGGGCGGTGGTCGGCGCCGTGCTCATCGGTGGCATCCTCGGGGTGGCCTCGGTGGCCCTGCGGCGCCGGCTCTCCGACCCGGTGCTGGATGCCGCGGTCTCGCTGGTGCTGCCCTTCGTCGCCTACCTCGCGGGGGAGTTCGCGCACGCGTCGGGGGTCGTCGCGGTGGTGGTCGCCGGCATCCTCGTGGGCAACCAGGGCGCGTACCGCATCCGCGCGACCTTCCGCCTCTCGGAGGCGGGCACGTGGCGCGTCGTGACGCTGCTGGTGGAGAACGCGGTGTTCCTCTACATGGGGTTCCAGCTCTGGCCGGTGGCCGGCCAGGTCGCGAAGGGCGGGCAGCTGTGGGCGACGCTCGGGGTCGCCGGCCTCGTCATCCTGCTGCTGGTGGGCGTGCGGTTCGCGTCGATGCCGCCGCTGCTCTGGACGATCCGCCACCGCTACCGCAAGCGCGCCGCGCGGGCGGACCAGACCAAGGGCCGGTTCGACAACGTCACGGAGGAGGACTTCCAGCAGCGGGCCGCCAACTTCCGCACCCTGGGCATCCGGATGTCGCCGATCCAGAGCTTCACGCGCGGCGTGCGGGCGAGCCTCGGCATCGCCACCAAGAAGGACAGGGCCATGCGCGACCAGGTCGTCGCGCGCCTGGCCGAGCTGGAGAAGAACCCGGTGCCGGTCGAGATCGACGACTCGACGCGGGCGCGCTTCTCGAAGACGTTCCAGAACTTCCGCAAGCGGCTCGAGGTGCAGAACAACGACCTCACCGCGGAACGCGACCAGGCCCTCGGATGGCGCGACGGCGTCATCCTCGGACTCTCCGGCATGCGCGGCGTGGTCACCGTCGCGGCCGTGCAGACGCTGCCCGCGCACCCCCTGCGTGACTCGATGGTGTTGGTCGCCTTCACCGTCGCCATCGTCACGCTCGTGGTGCAGGGGCTGCTGCTGCCGCCGGTCGTGCGCCGGCTGCGGCCCGCCGACGACGCGCCCGGCAACGAGCGCACCGAGGTCTACGAGCTCCGCAAGCAGATGAAGGATGCCAGCGACACGGCGGTCGGAGCCGCCGTCGAGAGCGCCGAGCAGCGCGGTGCCCCGATCCTGCCGCAGGTGCTCGACGAGGTGAGCGCCCAGGGCGAGACGTGGCTGGGCCGGCTCGAGATCTGGTCGACGGCCGACCTCAGCGACCCCGCCAACGAGGTGGCGCAGTTCCAGGCGCTGCGGCGCGTGCAGCTGGATGCCGAGCGCGAGGCCCTGCGCGAGGCCTACGAGCGCGGCGCCTTCTCCTCCGAGGCGATCGACGTGCTGCGCACCGCGCTCGACTCGGAGGAGATCTCGCTGGACGCCATCGACGGGCGGGTCGGCCGCGGCTGAGCGTCAGTGCGCCGGGTCGACCGTCTGCGCGACGAAGAAGTGCCAGCCCAGCCACCACCAGAAGGTGAGCAGCACGATGCGCGCGGCGCGGTTCGCCATGACGAGATCCAGCAGCTCGCCGAACGTGGCGTACCGGCGGCGGTCGCGGTAGCCGAGCAGCACGAGCGCCAGCACCAGCAGCCCCTCGGTCGCGAAGCCGATCGCGCCGATCACAGCGCCGGCCCCTCGTGCGGCAGGTCGTCCTCGGCGGCGGGCTCCTCCGCCCGCTGCGGATGCCCGCGCCGCAGCAGCGCGATCCCGCCGGCGATCCACGCGGCCACCCCCACCACGCGGCCGAGCGGGGTGTTGAGCACCGGGTCGAGCAGGTCGGAGAGCGCCGGGTACGCGGTGCGGCCCTCCATGCCGTAGCCGAGGAAGTAGGTCGCGAGCTCCCAGGCGCAGAACAGCAGGCCCGCGATGGCCCAGAGGATCGCGGTTCGGCGGATGCGGGCATCCGCAACGCGTCCACCCTCGACCGCCGGGTTCGGCCAGGCGACCGCGAGTGCCGCGACCCCCGCCGCCGAGACGACGATCGCGTCGGCGACGCTGTGCCGCGGGCTCGCCACGAGCACCCCGGCGGCGATCGCGATGCCGACCACGAGCACCAGCCGCCGCGGCTGCACCCGTCGGCCGTCGAACCGATCCAGGATGCCGGTCAGCGACACCAGCAGCAGGGCCGCCATCGCGAAGAACACGACGGCATCGGCGACCGCGGCCCGGTAGAGCTGGAACGAGCCCGTGAGCACGAGCACGGCGATCCAGGCCGCGTTCGCGACCCTGGCCCATCGAGTGGCGTTTCGAGGCTGCCATCCCACCGACGTTAATGGTGTGCTGCGGTGGATGGCAACGGGCCTGAGCACCTAGGCGATCTTGCGGAGTACTGCGGTGCGGGGTGCCTCTCGCAGCATGGATGTCGCCTCCGCCATGCCATCCCTGGCCTCTCCCATGTGCGCCTGGAAGGAAGCGGTGTCCTGCCATTCCTGGATCGAGTAGAACGCTCCGGGGTCGCGGAGGTCTTCGTACACGGATGAACCGAGAAAACCCGGCTTCTCTGAGGTCGCGATTGCGTGAATGAGGGCGTCCCGCGCGACGCTCTCCTCTCCGGGTTTTGCGTGAATCTCGATGAAGACAGTTACGGCGCTTGTGTGCTCGCTCATGATGAGATTCCGTTCTGGCTGCCGGTTATAAGACGTGGTGACGCTTCTTATGCTCAGTGTAGCCATAATAAGATGTGTGACCACTTCCAATCGTGACAGCGCCGATACTCGACGTCGTCGGGGAGAGGCTCTCGAGACCGCGATACTCGACGCAGCGTGGCAGGAACTCGTCGAGCGCGGGTACGCGAATTTCACCCTCGAGGGCGTCGCGCGGCGAGCCGCTACCAGCACCCCGGTGCTCTACAGACGCTGGCCGACCCGACGCGAACTTCTGATTGCGGCGATCACCCGCGCCAGTGCGCTGCGCGAGATCGTGATCCCCGATACCGGCACCCTTCGCGGAGATCTTCGGGCGATGATGGTCCAGGCGAACGCAACCCGCATAGATCTGCTCGCGGGTATGACGGCAGCGCTTGGTGCTTACTTCGATGAGTCCGGATCGAATCTGTTGAAGCTGCGCGACGAAGCCCTCGGCCAGCGGCAGGTGGCACGAGGGATTTTCGACCGCGCGGTTTCTCGGGGAGAAATCGACCAGCAACGCCTCACTCCCCGTGTGGTTACCCTCGCTTTCGACCTGTTCCGTCACGAGGTGCTCACCACCCTGCAGCCAGTGCCCGAGGATGTCCTCGACCAGATCCTCGACGACGTTGTCATGCCGCTGACCCAGTCCACGAGCAGGGGCTAACTCCCGAGGGCGGTCGTCCGCTTCGGTCGTGTGTGGGCCAGGGCTCGGTATTCCCTGAACGCTATGAGGCTTCCGCCGGCGCGGTCGCGACGACCGGTGGCCAATCCCAGGGTTCGAGATTTCGTAGCGCCTGGATGAGTCGGACCACCGTGATGCGACGGTCGCCACGGCGCCGAGAGGCAACGCTTCGGACAGGCAGAACGCCGGCGAGCTTCACGGTCGTCAGAAAGGGGCCGGCGGTTGCCGCCATGTAGGACGGCGCCACGGTCACTCCCGTTCGCAACGCAAGAGTGTTCTTCACGTCGGTGGCATTGCGTCCGTCCATCGCAACCAGCCGCGCGTCTGCCATTGGCCGAACGTCATTCAGGCAGAACCGCTCCATCCATGAGGTGGGAAGACTCTCGTCGAAGATCAGCGACTGCTCCGCGAAGTCCTCAACGCTCACGGCCTTCGCGTCTGCGAAGGGATGCTCCAACGGCACGACCCCGACCCGTTCGAACGAGCGAAGCGGGGTCTCCTCGATCTCCGGATGACTCGTACTGGAGATGTCCCACATCACGTCGACGGTTCCGGCCAGCAGCGCCGACGCGACGCTGGCATAGGGGATGCCAACGCAGTGGATGCTCGCGCCGGGAATGTCACGACGGATGTCCGCGGCCACGGCGGGGAGTCGCATCACTTCAGGATGGTCGCTCAGCTGGCCCGAGAGCCCGAGTCGAATGCGGGGTCGTAAGGCTCCGGGGCGCACTGACTGTCGCGCCGCGTTCGCCTCGGCAATCAGGCTTCTCGCGTGAGGGACGAAGCTCACCGCGGCGGCGGTGAGCCTGGCCGCTCCCTGTGCGTCACGGTCGATCAATCGCGCGCCCAGTTGCCATTCCAGCTTCTGGAGTCGCTTGGTGAGCGCCGACGGCGACAGGTGCTGGGCGGCTGCTGTCCTCCGAAAGTGGACATCGTCAACGAGCGCGAGAAAACTTTCGACGCAGTTCAGATCAAGGTCCATACGCGTCCCACTTCGCCGGGCACACACGGCAGGGAGCAAACGAGGAAGTCACAGTGAGTGGAGCGAACAGCGATCAAGGCCGTCCTCCCTAAGTCAATGCCTGTTTCCTCTTGGGAAACGGCCACTTCGGCGGCAAGAATGCGGGCTTTACTTTACGCCAACTGGTTCCTCATCTGAATGCCCATCGGAGGCGTGATGTCTCGTCGATTCCTTTCCCTCATGGCATGCCTCGTCGCGGTTGGCGCGGGGCTCGTGTTCTTCGGGGGCCCGAGCGTGCGCTCTGCGGATGCTGCCGAACCGCTCCACGGGAACGCCCGCTATAGCGACTTCCTCGTCTGGTCACGCTTCGACGACTTCGAGACGGGCACCGCCCGGCTTGTGGTCACCCGCGGGCAGGGTCAGCCCGTCACCCCACTCAGCAATCCGCCTGCCGGATCGCGTGACATCGATCCGCGGATCTCGCCGGACGGCCACCAGATTCTCTTCGAGCGCGATGACGCCGACGGTAACTCGACCGCCGGCATCATCGGGACCGATGGGCGCGGCGAACACCTGATCGACCTCGGCTGTGTCGATCCGTGCGTCGGCACCAACACCCCGAGCTGGACGCCGGACGGGCGCCACCTGCTTTACGACCGAGTCTCGGGCCCCTTCGACGACGCCGGGGACGCCGCATCGGCGGTGCTTTGGCAGGCGAATCTCGACGGCACCCACCAGCGTCGCGTGTCCGATGTCGCGCTGGACGCGGTGCGCACCGAGGAGACCAACGCGAGCTTCGCGCCCTCCGGATACCGGGTGGTGCTCCGAGACACGATCGACCGCCAGTCGGCAATCTTCCGCGAGTGGCCGGACGGTTCGCATGCCGTGCAACTCACCCCGTGGACCTTGCTGGCTGACCTTCCGTTCGTCTCGCCATCACGGCTCGGCCCCACCAAGGACCTCGTAGTCTTCGAGGCGACCGGGCCACAAACGGGTCCGTCGGGGAACGCCCGAATCGCAACAGTCCCGGCGACCTGCGCCTCGCTCGCGAGCTGCACGGCCCAGATTCGCTACCTGACACCAGCGACGACGGACACCGTAGCCAACTTCAACCCCTCGTGGGCACCCGACGGACAGACGGTCGTCTACGTCAACTTCCGTTCGGGGGACGACACCCACAACGCGGTCGGTGACATCTGGACCATGCGCTGGACCGGCGCGAACAAGACGCCGGTCTCGTTGGATCCTCGGTTCGAGTTCCGGCCCGCCTGGGGCAGTCTTCTCACTGTGCGTGAGCACTGACAGTGGATGTCAGTTCTCACGTTAGGCGAGACTTCTGACGAAAGTGATACCAGGTAATTGCTGGGTTGTTGGTGACGTGGCCGAGGCGGGGCGTCTCATATGAAGCGAGACTTTCGATCAGCTAGACAAAAAAAGGATGCGGACCCCGGTCGGGTTCGCATCCTTTTTCGGTTGGCGACTAGTTGGTGCTCGTGTCGTTGTGCGTCGCTTCGTCGAACATGACTCGGGCTTCCTCGGGGCAGTCCTTGCAGCCTCGCGAGTGTCGTCGGTTCGGAACGCTTTGCTGAACCTTGTGCCCGGCTGCGACGCACTTCCACCAGTACAGGTCGGTGCCAGCCAACATCTTGTCTGGTGTCTTGGGGTGGTTCATGTAGGGGTGAAATTCTGACATGAGTTCCGGGTCCGTTGTAGCGAGGTCGTTGACGCCTGGCGCGACCTTCCTGTGCGAGCAGTACTGGCATTCGTAACCGGCCACACGACGGTCGATGCGCTGCGGGTAGACGTGCCCGAAGGGGCAGTTCCACCTGGCGACGAAGTGCGAGCCAACCGTGAAGTTCTCGGGTCGACGCTCTCCGTTGCGCTCGTAGTTCCATTCGGCGGCGAGTTTGGGATTTGCTAGGACCAGGTTGGCACTCCGATTCACGTCGGCGGTGGCCAGGCAGTCGGGGCATGAGTGGCCGTGAGTTCGGTCGTAGATTCGCATCTTGTAGCGGTGGCCGTTGGAGCAGACCCAGCCGATTGTGATGCTGGAGCCGAAGGACATTGCTGTCGGCGAGTGGAAGTGAAGCCAGGACGGGTCCCACTCGGCGGCGATTTCGGGATGGGTCGTGGCGATGTCGTTGATACCGGCGACGATGGTCCGGTGAGAGCAGATGGCACAGTTGATTCCGCCGTGGACGCGGGCCGACGGCGAGGCCTCGTAGTCGTGGCCCTGCGGGCATCGCCACCACATTGGCGTGGTCGAACTCGCGGGCACGTCGCCGGCGGTGAGACCCCCGTTGAGGTCGATGGCGAACTCGGAGACCACGGCGGGCTTCTTGGTTGCGACGTCGTTGACGCCTGGGGTGAATCGGTTGGCGCATACGCGGCATTCGACTGCCGATGTGTTGCTGCTTTGGAGGGGCGTGCGCGGTCGAAGGTACTGGTGCCCCTTTGAGCAGATGCGGACTTCCGTGCGCGGGGCTGTTCCGTCCGCTTTGGCGGTGGGGTAGCGCTTGTGGAGGACCGGGAGAGCTCGTCTCGCGATGGTGAGGTTGTCGTCGCCGGAGACCGGCAGGTAGGCGTCGAACGCTTCCGGCTGGA
>JAODAU010000026.1 GCA_025463615.1 Microbacteriaceae bacterium
ACGGCGAGATCCAGGCCAAGGGCGTCGACATCTTCGCCGGCTACTGGCAGAACCCGGAGGAGACCGCGAAGGTCTTCGACGACGGCTGGTTCAAGACCGGCGACATCGGCGAGATCGACGACGAGGGCTACCTCACGATCACCGGCCGCAAGAAGGAGATCATCGTCACGGCGGGCGGCAAGAACGTCTCCCCCGCCCAGCTCGAGGACCCGATCCGCGCCAACCCGATCATCGGCCAGGTCGTGGTGGTCGGCGAGCAGAAGCCGTTCATCTCCGCGCTGGTCACCCTCGACCCGGAGATGCTGCCGGTCTGGCTGAACAACAACGGCGAGGACGCGACGATGTCGGTGGCCGAGGCCACCCAGCATCCGAAGGTCATCGCCGAGGTGCAGAGGGCGGTGGATGCCGCCAACTCGACGGTCTCGCGCGCCGAGTCGATCCGCAAGTTCGTCATCCTGCCGATCGAGTGGACCGAGGAGAGCGGGCACCTGACGCCGAAGTTCAGCATCAAGCGCAACGTGATCCTCAAGGACTTCTCGAACGACATCGAGGCGCTCTACCAGGGTGCGCCAGCCACGGAGGGCATCGCCCACTAGCGAGGGATCAGAACCAGTCGGAGTTGCGGATGGCCGCCATCGCCTCGCGGCGGGCGTCCTTCTCCATGCCGTCGATGAAGAGCTTGCCGTCGAGGTGATCCGTCTCGTGCTGCAGCGCCTGGGCCATCAGGCCCTCGCCGCTCAGCTCGATCGGGTTGCCGTCGAGGTCCTCGCCGGTGACCCGCGCGAACGGGTAGCGCTTGCGCTGGAAGTAGAAGGTGGGGATCGAGAGGCATCCCTCGTCGACCAGCTCCGGCTCGCCCGAGACCTCGACCACGACCGGGTTGATGATGTACCCGACCTCGCCGTCGACGTTGTAGCTGAACACGCGCTGGTTCACGCCGATCTGCGGGGCGGCGACCCCGGCGCGGCCGGGCACCTTGACGGTGTCGATGAGGTCCTCGACCAGGCCGCGCACGTCATCCTTCGGGCGCACCGGGTCTGAGACGGTCTTCAAGACCGGGTCGCCGAAGAGGCGAATCTGTCGTTCCGTCATCCGCGTTCAGGCACCCTGTCGCACGGGGAGGCCGTCCATGACCTTCGCCGCGAGGTCGCGGGCGGAGTCACGGGTGAGCGGGCGGAGCTCGTGGTAGTTGATCACAGAGCCGGCGGCGAGCTGCGGGTCGTACGGGATGCGCACGATCTCGCGCACGCGCGACTTGAAGTGCGCCTCGATCTCCTCCAGCTTCACCAGGTTGGTGCCCTGGGTCGCCGTGTTGAGGGCGACGACCGCGTTGCGCACGAGGTCGCCGTAGCCGTTCGCCTCGAGCCAGGTGAGGGTCTCGGATGCCAGCCGTGCCTCGTCCACGCTGCCGCCGGAGACGATGACCACCGAGTCGGCGCGCTGCAGGGTCGCCCGCATCACCGAGTGCACGATGCCGGTGCCGCAGTCGGTCAACACGATCGAGTAGAAGCGGGCCGCGAGGTCGGCGACCACGTTGTAGTCGTTCTCGTCGAAGGCCTCGGAGAGCAGCGGGTCGGTGTCGGAGGCGAGGATGTCGAGGCGCGTCTCGTCCCGCGACACCATCGTGCTGAAGTCGTTGAAGCTCGTGATCGTGGGCGCCATCGTGACGATGTCGCGCACGGTCGAGCGGGTCTGCTTGTTCACGCGCTCGCTCAGCGTGCCGCGGTCGGGGTTCGCGTCGACCGCGATGACCCTGTCCTCGCGCACGTCGGCCAGCGCCATGCCGAGGAGCGCCGTGATCGTGGTCTTGCCGACGCCGCCCTTGCGCGTGAGCACGGGCACGAAGCGGGTCCCGCCCTCGAAGACCTTGTGGATGCGCGCCTCGAGCTCCTTGCGCGCCCGCACCTTCGGCGAGTCACCCCGGTTCACCAGGTGCAGGGTGATCGCGTAGAGGAAGGCGTTCCAGCCGCCCTCGGGCGCCTGGCGCTTCTTGCGGCGCACGTCGATGAGGCGGTCGGCGGTGAGCATCGCGGCCGGCTCGGGGGTCGCGGAGACCTCGCCGCGCAGGCGGTCGCGACGGCTGTAGACATGGTCGTCGTTGCCGGGCAGCTCGGGGATGACCCGCTCCTCGACCACGGGAACCTCGTGGGTCACCGGCGCGATGACCTCGATCGAGGTGGTGGTCGGCTCGACGACCTGCACGAGACCGGGGTCGACCGGGCGCTCGACGATCGCGACGGCGAGCTCGTCCTCCGGGGCCGAGTGCACGGTCGTGGGCAGGCTCACCGCGATGCTGAGACTCTCCGGCAGCGACGTCGAGAGGTCGCTCGAGCGCGCGTCGACGAGGCCGAATTCCGCCTCGTCGAGCTCACCGTCGGCCTTGCGCCTGGTAGCCATGTCGGTCACCTTCCGTGGATGTACAACCATTCACTGTACCCCGGGCGACGGCCCCTCGTGACGGGCGCCGGAGCCGCTCAGCTCGGGTCGATCTCCACGAGGAGGTCGCCGGCATCCACCTGCTGCGTCTTCGGAACGGCGAGCCGGCGCACCACGCCGGCCACGCTCGCGGTGATCGCCGCCTCCATCTTCATGGCCTCGATGGATGCCACGGTGTCGCCGGCATCCACGCTGTCGCCCTCGGCGACCTGCAGCGTCACCACGCCCGAGAACGGGGCGGCGACGTGGCCGGGCCGGGCCGGGTCGGCCTTCTCGGCCGCCTTGGTCTGCACGTCGATGGCGCGGTCGCGCACGAACACCGGGCGGAGCTGGCCGTTGAGGATGGTCATGACGGTGCGCATGCCCTTGTCGTCGGGGTCACCGATCGCCTCGAGCCCCACGTAGAGGCTGACGCCCTTCTCGATGTCGATCACGCGCTCGCTGCCCTGGCGCAGGCCGTAGAGGTAGTCGACCGTGTCCATCACCGAGAGGTCGCCGTACTGCTCGCGCACCGCGAGGAACTGCTTCGTCGGCCCCGGGAACAGCAGGCGGTTGAGCGCGGCGCGGCGCTCGCGGGAGTCGCCGTCGAGGGCGGCGCGGTCCTCGGCGCTCACGTCTGCGATGGCGATGTCCACCTTGCGACCCTTGAGCACCTTGCTGCGGAACGGCTCCGGCCAGCCGCCGGGCAGGTCGCCCAGCTCGCCGGCCATGAAGCCGATCACCGAGTCGGGGATGTCGTAGCGGTCCGGGTTCTGCTCGAAGTCGGCCGGGTCGGCGTTCGCCGCCGCGAGGGCGAGCGCGAGGTCGCCGACCACCTTCGACGAGGGGGTCACCTTCGGCGGCCGGCCGAGCATCAGGTTCGCGGCCGCGTAGAGGTCCTCGATCTTCTCGAACTGGTCGCCGAGGCCGAGCGCGATGGCCTGCTGGCGCAGGTTGCTCAGCTGGCCGCCCGGGATCTCGTGCTTGTAGACGCGCCCGGTCGGGCCGGGCAGGCCGGACTCGAACGGACGGTAGACGTGGCGCACGGCCTCCCAGTAGGGCTCGAGGTCCGAGACCGCCTGCAGCGAGAGCCCGGTGTCGCGGTCGGTGTGCACGAGGGCGGCGACCAGGGCGGATGCGGAGGGCTGGCTCGTCGTGCCCGCCATCGGTGCGCTCGCGACATCCACCGCGTCGGCACCGGCGCGGGAT
>JAODAU010000042.1 GCA_025463615.1 Microbacteriaceae bacterium
TCGACACCCTCGTGCGGCTCTGGCTGGACGCCGGCTACCAAGTCAGGTACACGCAGAACACCACGGATGTCGACGACCCCCTGCTCGAGCGCGCCGCCCGCGAGGGCGTGGACTGGCGGGCCCTGGCCGAGAGCCAGACCGACCTGTTCCGGCGTGACATGGAGTCGCTGCGCATCCTGCCGCCCGAGAACTACGTCGCCGTGAGCGAGTCGGTCGACGAGATCGCCGGAGCGGTGCACGACCTCCTGGTGCGCGGCATCGCCTACCCGGTCGAGAGCGAGGGCGCCGACCAGGACCTGTACTTCGACACGTCGGCCGACTCCGCGCCCTGGTTCCTCGGGCAGGAGAGCCGCCTCGAGCGGTCGCAGATGCTCGGGTTCAGCGCGGAGCGCGGCGGTGACCCGCGGCGGCGCGGAAAGCGGGACCCGCTGGATCCGCTGCTCTGGCGCGCCGAACGCGCGGGCGAGCCGGCCTGGGACACCGTCCTCGGGCGCGGGCGGCCGGGCTGGCACATCGAGTGCTCCGTGATCGCCCTGCGCACGCTGCCGTCACCCGCGACGGTGCTCGGCGGCGGCTCCGACCTGCTGTTCCCGCACCATGAATACGGTGCCGCCCACACGGCCGCCCTCACCGGCGAGCCGTTCGCCCGGTTGTATGCCCACGCGGGCATGGTCTCGTTCGAGGGCGAGAAGATGAGCAAGTCGCTGGGCAATCTTGTGTTCGTCTCCGAGCTGGTCGACGCGGGCGTCGACCCGCGCGCCATCCGGCTCGCCCTGCTCGCGCACCACTACCGATCGGACTGGGAGTGGACGGGCGAGCAGCTGCGCGACGCCGAGGCTCGGCTGGCCCGCTGGACCGGCTGGGCGCTCGACGCGACGGGGCCGGATGACGGCTCGGTCGACGACCTGCGCGAGGTGCTCTCGCAGGACCTCGACACGCCGGGCGCGCTCGACCTCGTCGACACCCGGGTCGACTCCGGCATACCGCCGAGCGCGGCCCTGGTGGACGCGATCGACGCGCTGCTCGGGCTCGACCTGCGGCATCCCGCCCAGGTGCGCGAGGACTAGTCCTTGGGGCGCCAGTCGTCCGAACCCGCGGGGCCGGCCGTGCCGCCCTTGCCGTCGTTGCGGCGCAGGTAACGCTCGAACTCCTGGGCGATGGCTTCGCCGCTCGCCTCGGGCGAGTCGACGGTGTCGCGCGCCTGCTCCAGCTGGGTGATGTAGCTCGCCATCTCCTCGTCGTCGCTGGCGAGGGCGTCGATCCCGCTCTCCCAGGCGGCCGACTCGTCCACGAGGTCGCCGCGCGGGATGACCACGTCGATGAGCTCCTCGAGCTTGTCGATGATCGCGAGGGTCGCCTTGGGGGAGGGCGCGTTGTGCACGTAGTGCGGCACGGACGCCCAGATCGAGATGGTGGGGATCCCCGCCTTCTCGGCCGCCTCGCCGAGCACCGAGAGGATGCCGACCGGGCCCTCGTAGGTCGAGCGCTCGACCGCGAGCTCGGCCCGCACCGCGGCGTTCTCGCTGCCCACGAACACGGAGATCGGCCGGGTGTGCGGCACGTCGGCCAGCATCGCGCCGAGCATCACGATGCCGCTGATCTCGTTCTCGCGCACGGTGGCCATGATCTCCTCGGTGAAACTGCGCCAGTTGCGCGACGGCTCCGTGCCCAGGAGGAGGTAGATGTTGGACGAGTTCTCGCCGATGTCGTGGGCTGCGTCGTCCCGCTGCGCCTTCACGCTCGTGGGGCCGTAGGTCACCACGCTCGGCCAGACCAGCGAACGGCCCCCGTCGTCGTCGATGGTGACGGTGGGGCGATTGAACTGGAAGTCGAAGTAGCGTTCGGAGTCGATCTCCGCGATCGGATAGAGGTCGAGCAGGTCCTTGAGGGTGGTGACCGCACCGGTCGCCGCCTCACCCGCATCGTTCCAGCCTTCGAAGGCGACCACGAGCAGTCGCCCACTGAGGATTCCCGAGTCAGTCACACATCTCCTGTCGGCGCGGAACCCGTCTGGCCCGCTGCCATCCGTCAAGGATAGAACGCCCATCCGTCTAAACTCGGATTCCGTGACCGATCTGCTCCCCGCCGCCATTCTCTGGGACATGGATGGCACCCTCGTCGACACCGAACCGTACTGGCTCGCCGCCGAGGCGGAACTGGTCGCGTCCTACGGCGGCACCTGGACCCACGAGGACGGCCTCCAGCTCGTCGGGGCGGGCCTCGGCCACTCCGCGTCGGTGCTGCAGGGCCGCGGCGTGGAGCTTACGGCCGACGAGATCATCCAGCTGCTCACCGACCGCGTGCTCGACCAGATCCGCGTGTCCGTGCCGTGGCGGCCCGGCGCGCGCGAGCTGCTCGCCGACGTGCGTGCGGCCGGAATCCCGACCGCGCTCGTGACGATGTCGATCCGCCGCATGGCGACCCACATCGCCTCGCTGATGCCCGAGGTGGGGTTCGACGTGGTCGTCGCCGGCGACGACGTCTCGCACAGCAAGCCGCACCCGGAGCCCTACCTGCACGCCGCGGGACTGCTCGGTGTCGACATCCTGGACTGCGTGGCCATCGAGGACTCCACGACGGGCCTCGCCTCCGCCGTCGCCTCGGGGGCCGTGCCGATCGGCGTACCGCTGCATTCGCCGCTCTCCGAGGGTCTCGGCTACACGATCTGGCCCACGCTCGCCGGGCGAGGACTCGCGGATGTCGCCGCGCTCTTCGCCTCGCAGCGCCCGGGCATCACGACCGCCGCGGTCACCCCGTGAGTGCCGAACGCCGCCAGAGCGGCCCCTTCCGCGCCGGAGACCGCGTGCAGCTCACCGGACCCAAGGGCCGCCTCAACACGATCACGCTCGAGGAGGGCAAGGTCTTCCACACCCACCGCGGCATGGTCGACCACGACGCCCTGATCGGGCTGCCGGATGCCTCGGTCGTCACGGCCACGAACGGCGACGAGTACCTCGCCCTCCGCCCCCTGCTCTCCGACTTCGTCATGTCGATGCCGCGCGGCGCCGCGATCATCTACCCGAAGGACGCGGCCCAGATCCTCAGCCTGGCCGACATCTTCCCCGGCGCCTCGGTCGTCGAGGCGGGGGTCGGATCGGGCGCCCTCAGCCTCTGGCTCCTCCGCGCCATCGGCCCCACCGGCTCGCTGGTCTCGTTCGAGCGCCGCGAGGAGTTCGCCCAGGTCGCCCGCGCCAACGCGGTGACCTTCCTCGGGTCCGCACCCGACAACTGGCGGGTCGAGGTCGCCGACCTGGTCGAGGCCCTGCCCACCGCCGTCGAGCCCGGCTCCGTCGACCGCGTCGTGCTCGACATGCTCGCGCCCTGGGAGTGCCTCGACGTCGTCGCCGACGCGCTCAAGCCCGGGGGAGTGGTGCTCTGCTACATCGCCACCGTCACCCAGCTGTCGCGCGTCGCCGAGGCGATCCGCGGCACCGGTGCGTTCACCGACCCCGACTCGTCCGAGACGATGGTGCGTGGATGGCACGTCGAGGGCCTCGCCGTGCGGCCCGACCATCGCATGGTCGCGCACACCGGCTTCCTCATCACCGCGCGCCGGCTGGCCCCCGACACGATCGTGCCGCAGCTCAAGCGCCGGCCGTCGAAGACCGACTACACCGACGAGGATGTCGAGGCCTGGACCCCCGGCGCCCTCGGCGAGCGCAACGCGACCGACAAGCGCCTGAGGCGCACCGCCCGTGCCGCGCAGGCCGCCGCCGATCTCGCGGTCGCCGGTGCGGAGGAAACGGCCTCGGACTGACCCCTACAATTGGGGTTGCATCCGAAAGATCGAAACGAGGATTCGTGCGCAAGACCACGGCAGTCCTGGCCGCCATCGCCCTTCTCGCCGGCCTCTCGGCGTGCTCGTCCAGCGACACCGTCCCGGGCTGCACGCCGCTCGTGAAGACCGGTGACGTCGCGAAGACGGTCAAGGTCACGGGAGGCAAGGGCGCCACGGCTCCCAAGGTCACCTTCCCGACCCCCCTGTACACGAAGACCACCGAGAAGACCACGATCTCCGACGGAACGGGCAAGGCGATCCAGACGGGCCAGCCGACGCTCATCGACGTGACCGTGCTGAACGGCACCGACGGCTCCGTGCTCACGAAGACGACCTACAGCAAGCAGGGCAACGCGCTGATCTCCGCCGGCACGGCACCCTCCGGCCTCACCAGGCCGCTGACGGAGGCGCTGGTCTGCGCGCAGGTCGGCTCCCGGTTCGCGGTCGTCGGTTCTCCGAAGGACAGCCACGGCGGCAAGGCCGACGCCACCAACGGAATCGGCAAGAACGACTCGTTCGTCTACGTCGTCAACGTGCGGCAGGCGTTCCTCGCCAAGGCGAACGGCGGCAGCCCCGCCCCGGTCAACGGCCTGCCGACCGTCGTCACCACCAAGAACGGCACGCCCGGCCTCGTGTTCCCGGGCAGCCCGGCCCCCAAGACCGCGGTGACCTCGGTCACCCAGTCGGGTTCCGGCAAGGTCGTCACCAAGAAGAGCGCGGTGATCGCGAACATCACCGGGGTCACCTGGGCGGCGAAGCCCTCCGCGTTCACCAACACCTGGTCCACCAAGCAGCCCAACGTGCTGGTCTTCGACGGCCAGACCATCTCGCCCGGCCTGAGCAAGGCCATCATCGGCAAGCGCGTGGGAAGCCAGGTGCTCGTCGTGCTCCCGGCGAAGGCGGCGACCGTTCCCGCGCCATCCGACTCCAGCGGCATCGCCGCGCCCCCCGCGGGCGCCACCGTGGTGTACGTGGTCGATATCCTGGGTATCGTCAAGGAATAGCACTTTCTCCGTAACGGACACAGGCCGAGTGTTCCCCTACCCTCCAGGACTTCTCTCGTGTCAGCATCCAGTGCCAGGGTTCCCGTCGAGGAGCGGCTGTTCAGCCTCGTGCTCGCGCTGCTCGCCACGGAGACCGGGCTGACGAAGAACGAGATCCTCTCCACGGTGCAGGGCTACCGCCAGCGCTACC
>JAODAU010000044.1 GCA_025463615.1 Microbacteriaceae bacterium
TTCACGCACAGGGTCGGATGATGGGATGAGCGCGTGACCACGACCAGGACCGACACCCAGGTGGTGATCGTCGGAGCAGGCCAAGCAGGCCTCGCCGTCGCTTACTATCTGCGGCGCTTCGAGCTTACCCCCGGTGTGGATTTCATCCTGTACGACAGGGGTCCGGCAACCGGTGGGGCTTGGCAGCACCGCTGGGACGCACTCAAGCTCGGCAGCGCCCACCACGTCAACGACCTGCCCGGAATGGCCGAACTGGGGATCAGCTTCGAGACAGCGGACAGGTCGCTTCCGGCCAAGGACATCGTCGCCGGGTACTACCGGCGCTTCGAGGAGCACTTCGGCCTCCAGGTGCAGCGCCCGGTGACCGTGACGAGCGTCTTCGACCGGGGCGCCGAACTGATGGTTCAGCACACGCGCGGCGAGACGGCCACCCGGGTCGTCGTGAACGCCACCGGAACCTGGGGCGCACCCTTCGTGCCGTACTACCCGGGCATGAACACATTCTCAGGAAGGCATGTGCACACCTCGTCGTATCTGTCCGCTGAGGAGTTCGCTGGCCAGTCGGTCGTGGTCGTTGGCGGAGGCACGTCGGCGATTGGGTTCATCCTCGAGCTCGAGCACGTGGCGAGCCACGTGACCTGGGCGACACGGCGGCCTGTCGAGTTCAAGGACGAGTCCGAGCTCACCATCGAGGGCGGTGTCGCAGCGGTGGCGGCGCAGGATGCGGCTGCTCGCGCCGGCAAGGCGCTGCCCAGCATCGTGAGCGGCACCGGTGTTCCGCGTACGCGGCGTATCGCTGCCGGAGTCAATCGGGGCATTCTCGTGGAACGCCCGATGTTCAGCGCAATCGAAGAGAACGGCGTGCGCTGGGACGACGGCTCGTTCACCCGGGCGGACGCGATCATCTGGGCGACCGGGTTCCGCCCCGAGTTGCGTCACCTCTCCCCGCTCAAGCTGCGCGAGAAGGCCGGCGGTTTGACCGTCGAGTCTGGAGCATCCTGGCAGGACCCCCGTGTATTCCTGGCCGGCTATGGCCCCCAGGCGAGCACGATCGGCGCCAACCGTGCCGGCCGCGTCATCGCCCGCCAGATCATGGCGCAACTCTGACCGCATCGACGCGAGCACTCGGGCGACGGGCGAGGGCGACGGACGACCTCAGGAACGGGTGACACGCCCTTCCGCGTCGACCGACAGCGACAGCGGAGCGCCCGCGAAGCGGAGACCGCTCACCGCCATGGTTCCGACGCCGGGGATGGGCGCAACGTCGAGCGTGCCGGCCTGGGCGTCGGCGGCGAGGCCGAGGCGTGCGCCGAGCACGGCGACGGAGGCGGCAGCCGACCACGCCTGGGGGCGGCAGGCTGCGGGGTACGGGATGGGCGTGGCCGTATCTGCAGCCGAGTCGCCTGAGTGCAGCTCCGGCATCCGGTAACCGAATCCTTCGGCGGCGGCGAGGAGTCCCTTCGCGAGTGTCTCCGCCTCGGCGGTGTGGCCGGCGCGGGCGAGGCCGGTGATGGAGATCGCGGTGTCGTGAGCCCACACCGACCCGCCGTGATAGCTGAGCGGCCAGAATCCGGCCGAGTCGCTCGACATGGTGCGCAGGCCGTACCCCGAGTTCAAGTCGGGCGAGACCAGGCGCCGGGCGACGAGTTCGGACTGCTCGGGGGTGAGGATGCCCGTGCCGAGCAGGTGCCCGATGTTGCTCGTGACGGTGTCCACCTTGCGCTTGGCGGCGTCGAGCGCGATCGCGGGGTATGCGCCCGCGGGGTCGTCGATCCAGAACGCTGCGGCGAACCGTTCCTTCAGGTCGGCGGCCCACTTGCGCCAGGTGTCAGCGCCCGGCCGGCCGAACGCTTCGAGTAGGTCGGCACCGCCGACGGCGGCCTCGTAGGCGTACCCCTGCACCTCGCACAGGGCGATCGGGCCGTCGGCGAGGGTACCGTCGCGCCACTGGATCGAGTCGCCCGAGTCCTTCCAGCCCTGGTTGGCGAGGCCGTGGCCGGTGGTGTCGACGTATTCCAGGAAGCCGTCGCCGTCGCTGTCGCCGTGGTCGCGCATCCACTCGAGGGCCGCTTCGAGGTGGGGGAGAAGGGACTCGACTTCGGCGGCCGGCATGCCCCACTTCCAGGCGTCGTGCAGCAGGTTCACCCAGAGGGCGGTCGCGTCCACGGTGCCGAAGTAGAGCGGCGGGAGCACGATTCCCTGACCCGGCAGGGTCAGCGCGGCCGGCCTCAGCTCGTGCATGATCTTGCCCGGCTGCTCGGCGGTCTCGTTCACGACCTCCGTGCCCTGCAGGGTGGCGAGGATGCGCAGGGTCGAGGCGGCGATGTCGGTGCCGAGGGGCAGCAGCATCCGGGCCGCCCAGATCGAGTCGCGGCCGAACAGGGTGAAGAACCACGGTGCACCGGCGGCCAGGAAGATGTCGTCTGGACGCTCGGTGGTGGACATGCGCAGCGCTTGCAGGTCCGCGACCGCTCGGCTCAGCCATGCGGCCAGCCGGGAGTCGCCAGTCGTGGCCCGGAACGCCGACCATTCGGCGGACGGCGCCGCGCCCGCGACGACGGCCGACGGGTCCTCGACGTCGATCCGCCAGCTGAGCGTGAGCGACGTATGGGCGGGGATCTCGCGGGTCCAGGAGAGGGCGGCCGAGTCGTCGCCGCTCTCGATGTCGGCGCCCGGCGCGGTGATGGTCGCCGTCATCGAGCCCGTCGTGAAGGTGACGCCGTCGGTGGTGGCGACCGTGGCGACCGGATGCTCGCTGCCCGTCAGCCCCGCCTTCATCAGCTGCATGGGGGTGAAGTCGGCGCGCACTGTCACGTCCACACGCTGGCGGATCGAGGCGCCCAGCGCGTTGCGAAGGGTGATCGTCTCGACCAGGGAGCCTGCGTGCACCTCACGCTTCTGGTCGATGCGCACCCGGGGGTC
>JAODAU010000063.1 GCA_025463615.1 Microbacteriaceae bacterium
GGCAGCGGCTCGAGCCAGGCCTCCCAGCCGAGCTCCGCCTGGGTGAAGGCGTTGGGCGCCTCGAACGTGTGCTGGATCACTGTCTCGCTCATGCGAGCTCTCCCTTCAGGGCGGTGAGCCCCGCGACCACGCGGAGCTGGAAGTTGAGGAACGCGACGAGCAGCGAGAGCGTGACGATGCCGGTGGTGGACCAGCCGGCGTCGAGCAGCGCCTGCAGGGCCTCGGCCGAGGAGTCGCGCGGGCGGTAGACGAGCAGGTGGGTGTGGGCCAGGGCGGCGGCGAGGCGCGGGCCGACGGATGCGGCGAGCGCGGCATCCGGCTCCCAGTGCGGGCCGTCCACGTTCTCGATCGTGAGCGGGCCGGCCGGGTAGTCGCCGTATGGCCCGGTCGTGACCGCGCCGGGCAGCGCGGCGTCGAGCGCGGCGAGCGACTCGGGCGACTCGGCCGCGAGCAGGTCGGCGTAGAAGCCGGCGGTGGGGCTCTGCGAGAGCGCGATGGTCCAGTACGCGAGGGCCAGCCGCTCGAGCTGGCTCACCTCCCCGAGCTCGTCGGAGGCGAACAGCGCGTCGAAGCTCGCCTGGGCGTTCGCCTTCGCGTCGGGTCGCTGGGTGCGCAGGGCGAAGAGCGCGTCGCCCTCCGTCACGCCGACCAGGCGGTCGATCACATCGGTGGTCATGAGTTTCCTTTCTGCGGCGCCCAGCCCAGCGCTGGGGCGACCTGTTCTGCGATGAGTTCGAGGGAGCGCAGCACCACGGCGTGCGGCGGGTCGACGGGGTGCGGCTGGAAGACGATGTCCGTCGCGCGGGGCAGGATCGGGTCATCGCCGAGCGAGGCGAGCACCTGCCCGGGCGTGCCGACATGCAGGTCGAGGTAGGCGGCGAGCTGCTCGTCCGAGACGTCATCCGGAATCTCGACGCCGAGCCCGGCGAGCATGCCGCGGCTGCGGGCGATGCCGCGCTCGCGCCAGCGGCGGGCATCCTCGTCGGTGTCGACGACGAGCACCGACCGCGAGGCCATGACCCGGGGCGTGATGCCCCCGGGCAACGCGGCGACGTAGTCGTCGACGAGCGCCACCTGGTCGTCGGCGGAGCCGCGGCCGGTGTACTCGCGGCGCGGCTGGGTGCGCGAGAGCATCAGCCCGTTGCCCTCCGCGCCGATGCGGGCGGCGCCGCTGGCCGAGAAGGTCGCCTCCCAGAGCGTGTCGACGAGACCGGGTGCGGGCGGGTAGAGGGCGCCACCGTCGGTGGTGAGGATGTCGCCGCGCAGGGCGCGCAGCAGTGTCTGCTTGTGGTCCGCATAGATCGTGGGGCGGTCATCCACGTCGAGCCCGAACGGCGGGAACGAGCTGGGCGTGCCGCCCGACCCGATGCCGAGCTCGAAGCGGCCGTCGGCGAGCAGCGACAGCACCGCGGCATCCTCGGCCACCCGCAGCGGAGCCTCGAGCGGCAGGGTCACGATGCCCGTGGCGAGGGTGATGCGGGATGTCGCGGCCGCCGCCTGCGCGAGCAGCACGAACGGCGCCGGCAGCCCGCCCTCCTCGCTGTGGAAGTGGTGCTGCGCCACCCACGCCGTGTCGAAGCCGAGCTCCTCGGCGCGCACGAACTGCGCTATCGCGTTGCGGTAGCGCTCGACCGCGGGCGCGTCGTCGAGCAGTCGGGTGAAGTAGCCGAGGCGGGGGCGTGTCATCGCTATGCCGTCTTTCCGAGGTAGGCCTCTTGGATCTGGGGGTTGTCGAGGAGTTCGCGGGCGGTGCCCTTCAGCACGATCTCGCCGGTCGCGAGCACATAGCCGCGCGACGCGATCGAGAGCGCGAGCTCGGCCTGCTGCTCCACGAAGAGCACGGAGACGCCGAGCTCCCTGTTCATGCGCACGATCTCGTCGAGCACCTGGTCGACGAGCTTCGGCGAGAGGCCCATGGTGGGCTCGTCCATGCAGATGAGCTTCGGGCGGCTCATCAGCGCGCGGGCGAACGCGAGCATCTGCTGTTCACCGCCGGAGAGCGTGCCGGCCTCCTGGCGGCGACGCTCGGCGAGCCGCGGGAAGTGCTCCCGCATCCGCTCGACGTCCTCGGCGATGCCGGCCCTGTCCCGCCGCGTGTAGGCGCCGGCGAGCAGGTTCTCGTCCACCGTCATCTGCGGGAAGACCCGCCGCGCCTCGGGCACGGAGGCGATGCCCGCCCTGATGCGATGCCGCGTCGAGGAGTGGGTGATGTCCTGGCCGGCGAAGCTCACCGTGCCCGACTTCACCCTGATGAGGCCCAGGATCGTCTTCATCGTGGTGGACTTGCCGCTGGCGTTGCCGCCGAGCAGCGAGACGATCTCGCCCTCACCCACGGTGAGGCTGTTGCCGCGCAGCGCGTGGAACGGGCCGTAGAAGACGTCGACGCTGTCGAGCACGAGCAGGTCGGTCACGGCTTCGCCCCCTCCCCGGCGCCGCGGCGGCGCCCGATGTAGGCCTCGATCACGGCCGGATCCTGGCGCACGTCCTCGGGGCGGCCCTCCGCGATGATGCGGCCGCCGTCCATCACGATCACCCGATCCGACACCGTCATCACCAGGTCGAGCTTGTGCTCGACGAGCAGCATGGCCTGGCCCTCCGCCTTGAGCTCGAGCAACTGGGCGAGCACCTCGGCGGTCTCGGACTGGTTCATGCCGGCCGTGGGCTCGTCGAGCACGAGCAGCCGCGGGTTCAGCGCCAGCGCGCGGGCGATCTCGGTGCGACGGCGGTTCGCGTAGCTGAGCGAGTAGGCGGGGTCGTCGCGGCGCGGGCCGAGGCGCGCCTCGAAGCGGTCGATCTCGAGGGCGACCGTCGCATCCATCTGCCTGCGCTCGCGGCGCGCGCCCGGTGTGCCGACGATCGCGACGAAGAGCTCGCCGAGCAGCGGCACCCAGCGCAGCACGGGCCAGGTCGAGAGCCGGTGGAACGGCCGGTGCGCGCTGAGCGTCGTGTGCAGCCCCACCTCGATGTTGTCGGCCACGGAGAGCGTGGCGAACACACGCCCGTTCTGGAACGTGCGCGCGATGCCGTGCTCCGCGATGCGCGCGCTGTCCGCCTTCTGGATGCGCGTGCCCTCGAGCGTGATTGTGCCTCCGTGCGGTGGAATGGCCCCGGTCACCAGGTTGAGGGTCGTGGTCTTGCCCGATCCGTTCGGCCCGATGATCGAGACGACCTCGCCCTGCGACACGCTGAACGAGATGCGGTCCACCGCCTTGAGGCCGT
This sequence comes from Microbacteriaceae bacterium, assembly GCA_025463615.1. The sequence continues at coordinate 3,220 of JAODAU010000063.1, forward strand.
CGAAGTGGCGCTCGAGGTTGTCCACGACCAACAGTTCGTCCGTCATGAGTTCCTCACCAGGATCCCTCCGGGTCGGAATCGCACCACGAGGATGAGCACCAGGCCGTAGACGATGATCCGCAGCTCGGGCGTGAACCGCAACAGCTCCATGGCCCCGATGAGGATGATGGACCCGACCACCGCGCCGTACGGCAGCCCGACGCCGCCGAGGATCACGATCGTCACGACGAGCAGCGACATCAGCATCGAGAAGATCGTCGGGTCGATGTAGGTGTATTGGTGCGCCAGCAGCGATCCGCCGATGCCGGCGAAGAACGCCGAGACCGCGAACGCGAGCGCCTTGTAGTTGCGGCCGCGCACCCCCGACGCCAGCGCCGCGATCTCGTCGGAGCCGACCGACGCGATCACCTTGCCCAGATGGGATCGCCGGATGCGCCACATGATGAACAGCGTGATCACGAGCACGCCGAAGTCGATGAGGTAGTACGCCGTCGGGGACGAGAGGGGCGTGCCGAACCACTGCGGCACGGGGATGTTGTACAGGCCCTGCGGCACGACCAGCTGGATCACCGCCACGATCGCGATGCCGAGCCCGAGGGTCGCGATCGAGATGTAGTGCCCCTTCACGCCCCAGATCGGCGACGCCAGGATCGACGCGACGATGGCCGCGGCGAGCCCCGCGAGCGGCAGCGCCAGCCAGAACGAGAAGTGCAGGTACAGGGTGAGCGCGGCCGAGATGTACGCCCCGATCGCGATCGGCCCGGCCTGCCCGAGCGCGAGCACGCCGGCCTGGCCGGCGGTCACGGTGAATCCGGCCGCGACGATGGCGTAGACGAGCACCTGCGTGCCGGTGGTGAGCACGTAGTCGTTGCCGAGCAGCGGCACCACCACCCCGAGCACCAGGAAGGCGACCGGCCAGACCCAGCGCGGGATGCGCAGCGGCCGCCCCTTGCCCAGGAACGTGCCGGTGAGCGGCTCGGTGGAGAGCAGCGGCACCTTGCCGAACAGGCCGCCGGGTCGCACGATCAGCACGACGATCAGGATCACGAACACGATGATCTGCCGGGCCGTGTCGCCGAAGAAGTGGATGCCGAAGGCCTCCAGAATGCCGAGCACGAACCCGCCGACCACGGCCCCGACCAGCGAGCCGAGCCCCCCGAGCGTCGCCGCGACGAACGCCGTCAGCCCGATGTTGAGCCCCGAGCTCGGGTTCGCGACGCCCACGTACAGCGCGATGAAGACGCCCGCCAGCCCGCCGAGGGCGGAGGCGATCACGAACGAGACGTTCTGCACGAGGCCCACCGGGATGCCCATCTGCAGCGCCGCCTCCTGGTCCTGCGAGGTGGCGCGGATGGCGCGGCCGATCTTGCCGTATTTGAGGAACAGCCCCAGCACGATCATCAGCACGATCGTCGTGCCGAGCATGACCAGGTCGGACGTGCCGAACCGCATCGTGCCGATGTGCAGGTTCGAGTTCGGCAGCACCGGCGGGAACACCCTGAACTGCGCGGTGAAGGCGATCTGCGACGCGTTGTCGAGGATCTGGGAGACCGCGTAGGTGGACAGCATCGCGGCGAGCGGAAGGTACTTCGCCAGCGGTCGCACCACCGAGATGTTGATCACGAGGCCGAGCGCCGCGCAGATCACGAGCACGAGGGGCAGGGCCAGCCAGAACGGCAGCCCCAGCTGCGCCACGAAGAACCAGGCGAGCATCGCGCCCAGCCCGAAGAACGAGAACTGGGCGAAGTTGACGACGTTCATCACGCCGAAGACGAGGGAGATGCCGACCGCTCCGAGGGCGTAGACGTTCCCTCGGAGCAGGCCGGCGATCAGGGTATCGAACATTGTGTAGGTGAACTGACGGCGCGGATCAGCCGTTGTACGCGATCCACTTTCCGTCTTTGAGAATGGTCGGGGTCAGCTTGGGCGCCGCCGGACGACGCGTCGACTGGTCGAAGGTGATCGACCCGTAGACCACGCTCGGCACGTTCTTGACTTTCTCGAAGCCCTTGAGGATGCCGGCGCGGCTGGTCCCGCCGATCTTGGCCGCGGCGACCGCCACGTTCAGCGCGTCGTACGCGCCCGCCTCGAAACCGGTGACGGCCGTCTCGTTCGGGTACTTCTTCTTGAACGCCTTCACGAAGTCCTGCACGTTGGCGGCGGGGTTCGACTCGAGGAACTCGGCGCCGGCGATCGACCCGTCCGCGTCCGGCGTGCCGTCGAACGACTGCTCGTCCTGTCCGCCGTAGAAGGTGCCCTTGTAGCCGATCGCGCGGAGCTGGGTGACGATCTTGGCGGCATCCGGCCCGTAGCCGATGTGCGCGAAGGCCTGCGGCTTGCCCGCGACCGCGTTGCTCAGCGAGGGGCGGTAGTCGTCGGAGGTGTCGAGCACGCCCTCGGCATCCGTGATCTTCAGGCCGATCTTCTTGGCCTCGTCCTTGAACGCGTTGTAGGCGGGGATGCCCCAGTCGGCGGTGTTCAGGTAGGTCACGCCCACCGACTTCACGCCCTGCTTCTTGATGTAGTCGGCAGTCCACTGGTAGGTCGCGTTGGTGGTCACCGAGGTCGACCACTGGTACTGCGAGCCCTTGGCCGTGAAGTCCGGGTTCGAGTTGTTGAAGCCGTACTGCAGCAGCTTGCCCGCGGTGTAGATCGGCGAGGCGGGGATGGATGCCGCCGACGAGTAGTCGCCGAACACCAGGCTGATGCTGTCGTCGCCCACGAACTTCTGGGCGACCGCGACGGACTGCTTCGGGTCGGACTGCGAGTCCTCGTACTTGAGCGCGACCGGGTGGCCGTTGATGCCGCCCTTGGCGTTGACCTTCTCGACGGCGAGGTCGAACGCCTCCTTGAACTGCTCGCCGTACTGCGCGTACGGGCCGGTCACTGCGGCGGAGACGCCGAAGTAGACGGTGCTCTTGACGTCTTTCTCCGCCGCCGCGGAGCCGGGCGCGCCGCTGGCGCACGCTGCGAGGCTCACGAGCGCGAGGGCGGCGACCGAGGCCACGGCTGCGTGTCGAATGAAGCTCTTCATGGTGGTTGACCTGTCTGGTTGCGGTGGTTTCCGGGGTGCAAGCACGAGGGTAGGCAGGGCGCGCACGGGCGCGCTCGCCGCCGCGTCACAGTCGGTAGCGATGTGTAACAACCGGCCCTGCGAGGCCGTTTTCGGGGCCGCATCCGTAATCTCGCGAAGCAAATCGTCACAATGTTGCCGACCGTTTCGGCCGGGCAAAGACTCGGGGGGTCATGCCTCGATCAGACTCCGGTGGCGGCGGCGAGCCGCGGGGCTTCGCCCTGTTCGTGGGGCTGAGCGAGCGCACCGCCGAGCAGAACGGCGTCGAGATCGCGGATGTCGTCACCGCCCTGCGCGACGAGGTGGGCAGGCGCGTGCCGCTCGCCGAGAGCCACGCGCTGGTGGTCTCCGCGCCATCCGCGGACCCGGCGAGCGACCTCGCGGCCGTGATCACGGGCAGCGAGCGGGCCGCCGAGACGCGTGCGCCCGATCCGGCTCCCGGGAGCGCGGTGGTGATCGACCTCGCCCGGCACCGCGTGCTCATCGACGAGCGTGACGTGCACCTCACCTACAAGGAGTTCGCGCTGCTGCAGGAGATCGTGGTGGCCGACGGGGTCGCCCTCTCACGCGACCGCCTTCGACGCGTCATCGCGACCAGCGCCGACTCGGCGGTCAACGCCCGCACGATCGACGTGCACATCCGCCGCCTTCGCGTGAAGCTGCGCGCGCACGCCGACCTCATCCACACGGTGCACGGCAGCGGCTATCGCTTCGACCGCGGGCCGAGCGTCTCGGTCGTGCGCGGCGGCACGCCCTCCCCCGACCTCTTCTGACCCTTCGCGGGGTGGGTCAGGGGTTCTCGTAGGTTCCGTCGAGGCGGGCGCGGCCCAGCACGTGGCCGGGCATCGCGCGGATGACGTCGTCCAGGCCGAACCGGTCGCCCAGGGCGAGCGGCGCGTCCAGAGCGAAGAGCTGGAACACGTAGGAGTGCGGCCCGTGCGACGGGATCGGCATCGGGCCGGCGTAGCCGCGGCGGCCGAGGGCGCCGTTGCCGTGGCGCAGGCCGGCGACCGCGCTCGGATGCGCGAGCGCGTTCTCGGGGAGACCGCCGAGCGCCGGGTCGATGCCGACGGCGAGTGCGTGGGTGGCCGGGGAGCCGAAGGGCACGTCCGGGTCCTGTGTGATGAGCACCAGCTCGGCCGTGCCGGGAGGTGGAGCCGTCCAAGCGAGGGCGGGCGACACGTTGGGCCCGAAGATCCGGCCGCGGTGCTCGGACGGGATCGGGGTCTCGTGCTCGAAGGCCGGGCTGGTCAGTGCGAAGTTCTCGGGCGCGGCGAGGTCGGCGCGAGCCCAGGCGAGCGTGTCGTGTCCCGCGCGACGGGTGCGGAGCGCGCGGCCGATGGGGTTGGGCATGGTTCAGCCCACGATACCGGCGCTCCGCCGTCGGGATTTACCCCTGCACGGGCAGCTGCAGGTACGACGCGTGCTCGCCGCCCGTGTGGATGACGTGCCTGCCGCTGTTGGCGCCGACATACTCGCGGATGCCGGGCATCAGTGTGCCGAGCAGGTTGCGGGAGCTGACGACGAATCGTAACTGCTCGCCGGGGTAGAAGACCAGGCCGACGGGCAGAAGTTCGATGTCGACCTCGACGATCTCGCCGGGGGCGAGTTTCTCGACGCGGTCGAAGGTGTGGGCGGGCACGTCATCCGTCGACAGCGTGCCGTCCAGGTGCCGGAGGGAGACGCGCAGGCGGCCGTCCGAGCCCTTGTACCGCAGCACGGTCGCGCCGTGGTCCGTCACGTCGTGGGCCATCGCGCTGTGGTTGGGCGAGGTGAACGCCTGGAGCGGTGTGCCGAAGCGGTCGAGCTTCTGGATGAGCACGAAGAGGTCCAGGTCGTCCGAGCCGTCCGCCTCGACGAAGAGGTGCGCCTTCGGGTAGCCGACCAGCACGGTCTCCTCCTCGAAGGTGGCGAGGAACGACACCGCGTTCGGGTTGGAGTCGACGGCATAGCCGACCGGCACCTCGTCCGCCGGGGCGGTCGGGGTCAGCACGCGCGAACGGCCGTCGAGGTAGAACTTCGTCGACGCGACATCCGCCGGGGGGAAGGATTCCGCGGCCACCGCGACCCGGTCGCCGCCCTCGAGGTCGAGCAGCGAATAACGCACGCGCGGCATATCCTCCCAGCCGTTCCGCTCGCCCTTGACGAAGCGGTCGAAGAAGCGCAGCAGGTCGGCGCGGTTGCCCTCGTCGTAGTAGTCCGGCCACTCCTGACTGTTGTGCACGCGCAGCCACTTCTCGGTCGACGCGATGCGGCGCCAGGC
>JAODAU010000084.1 GCA_025463615.1 Microbacteriaceae bacterium
GTTCGACAACCGCTACGGCACCGGGCAGTCCTGCGTGTTCACCATCCTCGACCTGCTGGGCGTGGATGCCGCCGGCCTCACCGTCACCGTCGCCGGCTTCGGCCCCGTGGGGGAGGGCGTCGCCCACCACGCGCGCGCACTGGGCGCCGAGGTGGTCGTCGCCGAGCTCGACCCGGTGCGCGAGCTGCAGGCGCGCTTCGCCGGCTACCGGACGGCGCCGCTCATCGAGGCCGTCGCCACAGCCGACATCGTGATCTCGGCGACCGGTGTGCGCGACACGATCTCGGCCGAGGTGCTCGCTGCGTGCGCGCCCGGTGCGGCCGTGGCGGTGGCGGGCGGCGTCGAGCAGGAGGTCGCGATCGACGCGGTGATGGCCGCCGGCGCCACGCGAGAGACGGTGGGCCGCAAGCTGGAGAGGGTGACGCTGGCGGGCGGCACCGGCATCCTGCTCCTGGATGACGGCGGCTGCATCAACGTCACCGCGGGCGAGGGCAACCCGATCGAGATCATGGACCTGTCGTTCGCGGTGCAACTCAGCGCCATCCGCTTGCTGCTGGAGTCCGGCGGCCTGGCGCCCGGCGTGCACCCGCTGCCCGCCCGGCTCGACGACCGGGTCGCGCAGCTGGCGCTCGGCGGATCGGCTCACGGCAGGCCGCGGCCCGACCCCCTGAACGACTGGCACACGACGCGGTTCGAGGCGCACGCATGAGGGGCGACGTGACCCTGTACTCCGCCGGCGTCGTCATCCCGATGACGGCGCCGCCGATCCAACGCGGGGCGGTCGCGGTGCGCGACGGCGTGATCCTGCACGTCGGCGAGCGGCGCTGGGTGATCGACGCGCTCGAGCAGCAGGATCTCCCCTACACCGAGCGGCACTGGCCCGGCGCCCTGCTTCCCGGCCTGGTCAATGCGCACTCGCACCTGCAGTACACGGGCATGAGCGAGGTCGGGCTGGGCTCGTACGACGGGTTCGACGACTGGGCGGTCGCGTTCGACGCGTCGTACGAGCTCCCGCACGACTGGCGCGCGGACGCGATCACCGGCGCCGAGCAGCTGATCGGGTACGGCGTCACCACGGTGGCCGACATCGTCACCGACATCGAGGTCGCCGACGTGCTCGAGGCGACCGGGATGCACGGCATCGCCTACTGGGAGGTGATGAACTGGGAGACCAAGGCCTGGAACGACTACGGCCGCGACCAGGTCATCGCCGAGCTCGACCGCATCCCGGCGGTGCCCGGCGCGGGCCTCGCGCCGCACGCGCCGCACTCCCTCGACACCGTGCCGTTGCTCGACATGCCCGACATCGTGCGGCAGCGCGGCAAGCGGCTGCACATCCACCTCGGCGAGGCCGCGTTCGAGGGCGAGCGCATCCCCACCGACGACGGCGAGACGCACCAGGCCTGGCACTTCGCGGGCGTGCAGAGCTTCCGCGCGCTGCGCGACCTCGGCTTCGGCGCCAGCGCCACCGACTTCGTCGACCGGCTCGGCGTGCTCGGGCCGGACTGCCACATCGCCCACGGCGTCTACATGACGGCGCGGGATCGCGCCCTGCTCCGCGCGCGCGGCACCGCGGTGGCGCTGTGCCCCCGCTCGAACGCCGTGATCGGCCTCGACGCGCCCCCGGTCGCCGCCTACCTGTGGGAGGGGAGCCCGATCGCGGTCGGCACCGACTCGCTCTCGTCGAGCCCGTCGCTCGACCTCATGGCGGATGTCGCCGCCCTCTACGCCATCGCCCGCGAGCAGGGCTACACCACCAACGACCTGCACGCCCGCCTGCTCGCGGCGGCCACCCTCGGCGGTGCGCACGCCCTCGGCCTCGACACCGGCGCGGGCCGAGTCGGCCACCTCGCCGTCGGCGCGACCGCCGACCTCGCCTTCTTCGACGTCGCCGCCGACCGGGTGGATGACACCCTCGCCGAGCTCGTCGAGGCCGGCGCCGGCCGCGTGGTCGCCACGGTGATCTCGGGGGAGCTGCGCACCAGCACCGACCGCTGGCCCGGAAAGCGGGAACGATGAGCGACGAGCTTGTGGCGCGGCGCACGGTCGACGGCGAGGTGATCGAGTGGCTGGTGCGCCCGGAGCGGGCCCGCCTGCTCGACCTGGAACCGCATCCCGAGGGCGGTTGGTACCGCCGCACCTGGACCGGCGCGCACCCGGTGCAGACCGCGGGCGGGGAGCGGCCCGCCGCCACGATCATCTACTTCCTGCTGCCGCCCGGCGAGGCGTCGGCCTGGCACGTGGTCGCATCGGACGAGCTGTGGCTGTGGCACGGGCCGGATCCGCTGCGGCTGCAGCTCGGCGGGGACGGGCCCGCGCCCGTGGAGGGCGAGACGATCGTGCTCGGGCCGGGCGAGGCATCCGGGGAGCGCGCGCAGGCGCTCGTGCCGGCCGGGACCTGGCAGCGCACCCTGCCGTCGGGCGGGGAAGTGCTGGTCAGCTGCGTGGTCTCGCCCGGGTTCAGCTTCGACGACTGGGCGCTCGAGACATAAACAATCCGTAATGTTCAGGGCTCGCCGAGCCGCTTTCTCCTACGATCGACGTGCGGGTACCAGCAGCCCGCCCGAAAGGTTCCCCCCGTGTCTCGTCTCACCTCCCGTCTTCGCGCCGCCGCAACCCTGGTCGGCGTGGGCGCCCTCGTCGTCGCGCTCGCCGCGTGCAGCTCGCCCACGGCATCCACCACCACCCACGGCCTGCACACCGTCACCGCCGGCAAGCTCACGATCGCCACCGGCCAGCCGGCCTACTCGCCCTGGGTCATCGACAACAAGCCGCAGAACGGCAAGGGCTTCGAGTCCGCCGTCGCGTACGCGGTCGCGGCCAAGCTCGGCTTCGCCAAGAAGGATGTCGTCTGGACCCGCACCACGTTCGACAGCGCCATCGCCCCCGGCGCGAAGGACTTCGACCTCAACATCCAGCAGTTCACCATCACCGACAAGCGCAAAAAGGCCGTCGACTTCTCGTCGCCGTACTACACGACCAGCCAGGCCATCGTCACGACCTCGACCTCGCCGGCCGCGAAGATCACCACGATCGACGGGCTCAAGGCCGTGAAGATCGGCGTCGCCGCCTCGACCACCACCTACACGCTGCTGCAGAAGGATGTCGGCGGGAGCAACATCCAGGTCTTCAACTCCAACGACGACGCGGTCGCGGCCCTCAAGAGCGGCCAGGTCGACGCGGTCGCCACCGACCTGCCGACCGCGTTCTACCTCGCGGGCTCCGAGATCAAGAAGGGCGTGGTCAGCGGCCAGTTCTCCGACTCGAGCGGCGGCGACGAGTTCGGCATCGTGCTGCCGAAGGGTTCGGCCAACACGAAGAAGGTCAGCGCGGCGGTCGACGCCATCCGCGCTGACGGCGAGCTGGACTCGATCACCCAGAAGTGGCTGTCGACCTCCGTCGACGTCCCCGTCTTCAAGTAGTGCAGGCAGCCCGCGCGCGGCTCACCGAACGTAGGGTGGGGTCGTGAATTCGCGACCCGTGGTTCTTGACCAGCCCAGCGCAATAGAGCTCGACCGGCGGCGCTTCCGCAAGAAGCAGTCCGGCCGCTCGGTGCTGATCAGCCTGGCGAGCACGGTCGTGCTGGCCCTGCTGGTCTGGCTCACCGTGATCAACACCCCCGGCTGGTCGCTGGTGCAGCAGGCGTTCTTCGACCCGAAGACCGCGGCCGACTTCTTCCCGTCGATCCTGCTGGGGCTCTGGCTCAACATCCGCATCCTGTTCTTCGCGGCGATCGGTGTCGCGATCTTCGCGACCCTGATCGCGGTCGTGCGCACGCTGCGCGGGCCGGTGTTCTTCCCGCTGCGGTTCCTCGCCACGGTCTACACCGACCTGTTCCGCGGGATGCCGCTGATCATCGTGCTCTACCTGGTGGGCTTCGGCATCCCGGCTCTCGGTGTCACGCCGCGGCTGCCCCCGGAGGTCTGGGGCACGCTGGCGCTCATCCTCACCTACTCGGCCTACGTGTCGGAGGTGCTGCGCGCCGGCATGGAGGCGGTGCACCCGTCGCAGCGGCTCGCGGCGCGGTCGCTCGGGCTCTCGCACGCGCAGACCCTGCGGCTCGTGGTGCTGCCGCAGGGCATCCGCAAGGTGCTTCCCGCGCTCATGAACGACTTCGTCTCGATGCAGAAGGATGTCGGGCTCGTCTCGGTGCTCGGCGCCATCGACGCCGTGCGGGCGGCCCAGATCGCCGCCGCGGACACCTACAACTTCACGCCGTACATCGTGGCCGGCCTGCTCTTCGTGGCGATCAGCTGGCCGTTCATCCGACTCACCGACTGGCTCTCCGCCCGAGCGCAGCGCCGCGAGCAGATCGGGGGCACGGTATGAGCGACGAGACGCCGGTCCTTCGGATCGAGAACCTCCACAAGAGCTTCGGCGACACCCCGGTGCTGCGCGGCATCGACCTCGAGATCTTCCAGCACCAGGTCGTGGTCGTCATCGGCGCGAGCGGTTCGGGCAAGTCCACACTGCTCAAGTCGGTGAACCTGCTCGAGCGCATCGACGACGGCCAGATCTTCCTCAAGGGCGAGGACATCAGCGACCCCCGCATCGACGTCGACAAGACCCGGGCGCGCATCGGCGTGGTGTTCCAGCAGTTCAACCTCTTCCCGCACCTCACCGTGCTCGACAACGTGACCCTCGCCAACCGCAGGGTGCACGGCATGGGGCGCGACGAGGCGGATGCGATCGCCCGCCAGTGGCTGGACCGCATCGGCCTCGCCGACAAGCTCAAGGACTACCCGGATCGGCTCTCGGGCGGCCAGCAGCAGCGCGTGGCCATCGTGCGCGCCATCGCGAGCAATCCGGAGCTACTGCTGCTCGACGAGATCACGAGCGCGCTCGACCCAATGCTGGTCGGCGAGGTGCTCGACCT
>JAODAU010000113.1 GCA_025463615.1 Microbacteriaceae bacterium
CATCTGGGGCGCCATGTTCCCCGAATCCACCGCGACCGATTTCCTGCGCGACCTGCGTGGCGGCGAGCTGCAGGCCGCGTTGCTGGGCCGGTTCCGCGAGCGGGGCTGGGCCGGGCACACGCTCGAGGTCATCGCCCAAGCCGACCCGCATAGCGTGGCCGGGTTCCGCTTCAACGCGGCTTCCACCCGCGCGGACGATCTCGCGCCCTGGCCCGCGGGTCGTATCACCGCGCTCGGCGACGCTGTCCACGCCACACCACCCACCGCGGGAATGGGAGCCGGAGCGGCCATCCGCGACGCTGCCAGCCTGCTCGAACACCTCAGCGATGCCGCCGACGGCACCACCACCGTCATCGACGCCGTGGACCATTTCGAGGCCGGTATGCGCCAACGCGGCAGCGAAGTCCTCACTCTGGCGATGAAAACCGTCCGGTGGATCTTGGCCACCGACACCACACTCGGCGCCGCGGCCACCGCCGTGAGCACCCCGATTCTGGCCGCGGCCGCCCGGCTACGTGGCTGACCGGCCGCCGCGGGGCCCTGCCTGGCTAGAGGTCGAGGGCGGCGCGCAGGGCGATGTCGATGCGTTCCTGGACTTCGTGGTCGATCTCAGCGAGCCGCTCGGCGAACCACGGCCGGTAGAGCCGGGTCAGGTTGAGCGTCGACACCCAGAACCGCGCGTCCACCGCGACGCCGAGGATGTCCTGCGGATCCCTGTCGAGCAGTTCCGTGCCGAGCAGCCAGGGGCGTTCGGAGTCGTTCACGCCGTCCGAGGACAACAGGACGACGGTCCGTTCGCGGGCTTGCTCCGTCGGAGGGTGGTACGTCCAGACTTCACCCCTCCGCACGCATGTCCTCTTCCGCCGCGGCACGTTCGGCCTCGTCCGACAGCGCGGAGTGTTCCGCGTGGCCGGCCTGAGGCGGGGTGTATCCGGTGCGGACGGCTTCACGCCTGGCGGCCTTCGACAGCCAGGAAGAAACCGAAATCCCGTGGGCTTTGGCGGCCCTCTCGGCGAACTCGAGCGCCCCACTATCCAGTGAAAGTGTCACCTTACGTGTTGCCATACCTTTTATCGTACCAGTCATACGGCCAAAGCTCGTAGCTGCGGTTTTAGAGAGTGGGCGAACGCCCTTCGAACGGCGTGGAAAGCACGACCGTGGTACGGGTGGAGACTTTAGCCGCTTCCCGGATTCTGCGCAGCAAATCTTCCAGTGCAAGTGGCGAAGCCACCCGCACGAGCAGAATGTAAGACTCGTCGCCCGCGACCGAATAACACGACTCGATTTCGGTGATGTGGTCGAGCCGCTGGGGGTAGTCGTCGGGCGCGCCGGGGTCGTTCGGCGTCAGTGAGATCAACGCCGTGAGCGGCAGGCCGATCTGCGCGCCGTCCAGCCGGGCGTTGTAGCCGCGGATCACGCCACGCTGTTCCAGCCGGCGGACCCGCTGGTGCACCGCGGAAACCGAGAGCCCGACCCGCTCGGCGAGGTCGGTGAAACTGCACCGGCCGTCGGCGGCGAGTTCCTTGGCGATCGCCTGGTCGAGCGGTTCGAGTGAGGCGGGATGGCTCATGCGTCCAGCACGACCAGTTCGTGCGGCCGCCCGTTGAACGACTCGACGCCGGTCTCGGTGACCACGACGATGTCCTCGATCCGCGCGCCCCAGCGACCGGCTTGGTAGATCCCCGGCTCGACGCTGAACGCCATGCCCGGCTCGAGCGGCAGGTCGTTGCCCTTGATGATGTACGGCTCTTCGTGCACGTCCAGGCCGATGCCGTGGCCGGTGCGGTGGATGAAGTACTCGCCGAACCCGGCGTCGGTGATGATGTCGCGCGCGGCGGCGTCGATCGACTCCGCGGTGACACCGGGGCGCACGGCCGCGACGGCGGCACGCTGGGCCGCGAGCAGCACGGCGAAGGTCACGGCGACGTCGGCGTCGCGCGGCTCGCCGACGGCGTAGGTGCGGGTGGAGTCGGAGTTGTAGCCCTCGGGGATCGGGCCGCCGATGTCGACGACGACCACATCCCCGCGCTCGATCACGCGCTCGGACACGTCGTGGTGCGGGCTGGCGCCGTTGGGGCCGGAGCCCACGATGACGAAGTCGGCCCGGTCGTGGCCCTCGTCCACGATCGCCGCGGCGATGTCCGCGCCGACCTCGGCTTCGGTACGCCCGGGGCGCAGCCACTCGCCGACGCGGGCGTGCACGCGGTCGATTGCCGCGCCTGCCTTGCGCAGGGCGTCGATCTCGGCGGCGTCCTTGCGCATCCGCAGCTCGCGGACGATCGGGCCGGCGAGGATCTGCTCGGCGGCACCGAGCGCGCCGCGCAACGCGAGGACGTGCAGCGCGGGGGTGAAGTCGGAGACCGCGACGCGGCCGGGCTTGCCAAGGCGCCCGGCGACGAGCTGGTACGGGTCGTCGCCGTCGACCCAGGTGAGGATGTCGATGCCGAGCTCGTCGACCGGGATGTCGGCGTAGCCCGGGGCTTCGAGCTTCGGGACGACGAGCGCGGGCGCGCCTTCGGCCGGAACGACCAGCGTGGTGAGCCGTTCGAACGAGCCACCGGCCTGGCCGATCAGGTAGCGCAGGTCCGATCCCGGGGCGATCAGCAACGCGTCGGTATCCGCTTTCGCGGCGGCGCCGCGGGCGCGGTCGAGCCGGGCGCGGAGCGCGGCGGCGTCGGGGGCAGGAGTGTGGAGGGAACGGCGCGACATGGTCACGAGCCTAGTCGGCACGCCCGGTTCTCACCCGGATGCCCTGGCGGGTTGCCCGTCGAGTTCGCGCCACACACCGAACACCAGCGGGAACGACGTCACCACCAGGTAGACCGCGCCGAAGACGAGCAGGACACCGGTCAGGCCGACGCCGTCGAGCAGCATCCCGGCTACCAGCGTGCCGACGGGCATCGCGGCCAGTGCGCCCGCGACCACCAGGCTGAGCACCCGGCCACGGAGGTGTTCGGGCACGCGCTGGTAGATCACCGGGAGCAGGATCGGGTTGAGCATGCCCGACCCGATGCCGCAGAGCGCGAGGGCGAGCACCAGCCACACCGGTGACGGCTCCAGCGCGAGCACAGCGAAGCGGGGTGCGCCGACCACGGCGAACGCCGCGAGGTAAGTGGCCCAGCGGGAGAACCGGTGGCCGATCCAGCCGTAGACGATCGTCCCGAACAGGGCACCAGCACCGACGGCGGTGATCATCACGCCGATGAGCGTGCTGCTGTGGAGGACCTGCGTTCCGTAGGCGGGGTAGAGCACGCCGCTGAGGCCGTAGTCGATGCCGTTGGTGAGCATGAGCATGCCGATCATCGCGCGGAGCAGTTTGTCGCCGCGCACATACCGCAGTCCCTCCTTCAGCTTCGCCAGGTAGCCGCCGTCGTCGGGATTCGCGGCGGTGCGGGTGGCGGGGAGCAGGCACAGCACCAGAGCGTCATCGCGAGCCCTGCCGAGGAGATGCCGGAGGCCGCGACGAGCGCGAACAGCGGGACCCGCCGGTTCACTCCTCTTCCGAACGGGCTCGCCGGGGGAACGCGGCCCAGTGCGTGCGGATGGGCGTGTCGCCGTCGCGGGGTTCGCGCCGGTACCGCTCGATCACCGCCTCGACTTCGGCGCTCAGAGCCTCGGTTTCGTCGGGTGTCAGCGACAAAGGGGTGTCGCCGAAGGTCACCTTGTCCTTCCAGACCTCTTGCCACTGCGGGAGTTCGGCGACGAACTGCGCTTCGGCGGCGTAGCGCTGCTCGACCATCGACTGCAGGTAGGTGTTGAGCGGACCGGCGAGTTCGGG
>JAODAU010000135.1 GCA_025463615.1 Microbacteriaceae bacterium
GACTCGTCGTTCACGGTGTAGAGCAGCACGCCGAGTCCGGCGGCATGGATGCGGGTCACCACATCCGGGTCCCCCTCGACGAATGCCTGGCTCGTCACGATCGCGACGGCGCCGCAGGTGCCGGCGAGCGCGGCCGGATCGCCGACGAGCTTATGGGTGATCACGACACGCGGCAGGGCGGGTGCGACGGCCTCAAGCATCCTGAGGCTCATGGTGTCGAAGCTCGCGAAGATCACCTTGCCCGCAACGCCGAAGCGGTCCACATCGTCCGCGACTCCCCGGAGTTGCGCTGCGGTCCATGACCCCTTGAGCTCGAGCATTGCCCGCTTGGTCGAGGGCCTGAGGATGCCGAGGAACTGCGCGAGCGTGGGAACCCTGGTGCCCGCGAACTCCTTCGAGTACCAGGACCCGGCGTCCAGGGCGGACAGCTGTTCGTACGTCATCCCCCAGACCGGGCCGGAGCCGTTCGTCGTGCGGTCGACCGTCCAGTCGTGCATGAGCACGGGAACCCCGTCGGAGGTGAGCTGGAGGTCGGTCTCGACGAGGTCGGCGTCGCTCTCGATCGCCAGCGCGAGCGCCGGCAGGGTGTTCTCCGGCGCGCCCTCGGTGTCGCCGCGATGACCGGCGACGAGCGCGGCCTCCCCCGGTGAACGCAGCGAGGCGAAGACGTTGGCGGCCTGCGTCCGCGCGGCGTCCGGGCTCAGGATCACGACGAGGAGGAGCGCTACCGTGGCCGCCGCCGCAAGGATGGCCCGTCGGTCGAGCTTTCGCGCTGTCGTCATCGACACGCCGTTCATGATCGGATTAGCTCGCATCGTCGCGAGGTGATGCCACTATACCGGCGTCGTTACCATTTCGTTACGTTATGGGGCGCGAAAGACTCCCATCGATCTCGTGTCGGGTCGGAATCGACGGCACGGCGCCGTGACGCTGCACCGATAGGGATGCCGCGACCACCGCGAATCGCAGTGCGGCCTCGAGCGCCTGCCCCTCGGCCATGGCCGCCGCGAGCGCACCGCAGAAGGTGTCGCCCGCGCCGGTGGCGTCGACGGCGGTCACGCGCGGGGCTGGGATCCGCACCTCGGGCTTGCCCGCCTCGTACAGCACAGCACCCTCCGCGCCGAGAGTGACGATCACGATGGGGACGAGAGCCTGGATCCCACCGCTGCGTCCAGTGGCGAGCACGGCCGCCTCGTGCTCGTTGACCAGGAGGATGTCGACGCTCGCGAGCACCTCGTCTGGCAGGGACCGGATGGGGGCGGCGTTGAGCACGACGGTGGTGCCGGCGGCTCGCGCAATCCCGGCCGCAGCCGCCACGGTCTCCAGCGGGATCTCGAGCTGCATGGTCAGCACATCGGCTGAGCGAATCGCCGCGGCATCCGCTTCGGTCAGGCCGAGCAGGCCGGCGTTGGCGCCCGCCTCGACGATTATCGTGTTCTCGCCGCCGTCGTCGACCGCGATGAGCGCGGTCCCGGTTGGCCCGGCGCCGTTGCGCAGGAGAGCGACGTCGATGCCGTCGCCCGCGAGGCCCGCCCTGATCGAGGCGCCGAACGCATCGTCACCCAGCGCCGCGATGAGGACGGTGGATACGCCGGCTCGTGCGGCGGCGACCGCCTGGTTCTGCCCCTTGCCCCCGAGTGCCGTCGTCAGCCCGTGCGACAACACGGTCTCCCCTGGCGTCGGGATGCGCTCCACTCGGAAGACCTGATCGACATTGGCGCTTCCGACGACGACGACTGTGGGCACGCTCCTACGGTAGTGCAGCGGCGCGCTGGCGAGTCTCAGCCACCGGATGCCTCGGCTCCGAGGTCCACAAGCCGCGGCCACAACGGCTCGAGTGCGTCCGGCAGCGGGTACCCCGCGGAGGACAGGCGACCCAGGTGATCGTTGGCCGCGAGGTCGACGGCGAGGGCGGCGACCCCGGGCATCCGGCTCGAAGCACCGCGGATATTGACGTCGCCCGCCCCCCGCAGAAAGGCACCGGTGGACAGGAACAGGAGGTTGCTCGCCGCCCGCCACACCGGCTCGCCCAGCGATTCATATGGCACGGCGCCGCGTGTCGCCGCGATTGCGTTCTCGCTCGAGTCGTCGCTCGGATCGTCGGCGATGTAGACCACCAGCCCGATTCCGGTGAAGCTCGCGGCCGCCGCGCACATCGCGCACGGGTGCTGCGTGCTCCAGAGCGTCAGGTCCTGCCAGTCCGCATCGGTATCGACCCGGGCGAGCGCGTTGAGCTCGGCGTGCGCGATGCGCGTGTGCTGGAGTGCGTCGTCTCCCCCGCGCTCGTCGTATGCACGATTACGCCCGGAGGCGATGACCCCGTCGTCGACGTCCGTCACTGCGGAGCCACAGGGCAGCGCGCGCGCCGCGAGCCCCGCCCACTGCTGGTCGAGGGCGGCCTGCGCGCCGAGGGGCAGCCTCTGCCACGACTGCCGCGCTGCACCCATGACCTCACGGTACCGCGCCGCCAGCGGCGCGCACAGGGGGCCGGGTCAGACCAGCGACCTGGTTGCCAGGCCGTTGTTCATGGCCGTGCCGCCAGGCGATGTTTCGCGCGCGGACGCCTCGCGGCGAGCACCCGCCACACGACCAGGCCGGCCACGACGAGTATCCCGGCGGCGGTCAGCACGAAGGGCAGCGGGTCGATGGCATCGGTTCGCGCCGCGGGTTGGGGCGAGACGGTCGGAGCCGGCGTGGCCGATCGGGTGGGCCTCGGCGAGGCCGTCGGAGTAGGCGTCGGACTAGGAGTCGGAGTCGGAGTGGGTGTGGCAGGCGGCGCGGGCTCGGCTGGCGGCGGCGCGGCCCGGGGTGGTGCGGTCACTGGTGGTGCGGCCGCTGGTGGTGCGGCCGCTGGCGGTGCCGCGGGCGGCGGGGTCGCCACGGGCGGGGGCGAG
>JAODAU010000165.1 GCA_025463615.1 Microbacteriaceae bacterium
TGGTCGACCGGGACGATGTAGATGGTGCCGCGGTTGTCGGTCAGCTTGATGAATTTGGAGCCGCCGTCGAGGGCCGCGGAGATGACCTTCTCGACCTCCGCCGCGCTCTGCGATGACTCGAAGCTGATCTCACGGGGGCTGTTGGTGATGCCGATGCGAATGTCCACGTGCCCAGATTACGACACGGCGGCGTGGACTCCGCGACACGTTCTCTTGCGGCAGAAATCGCGCGCTCCGGCGTCAATGAATGTGGGTGGCCGCCGATAGCGTTGCAGCATGGCGATTACCGGGTTCGTGCGCGGGGCGAGGGCCGCGGCATCCGCACCCCCGGTGCTCGACGGCTCGCAGGATGCCGTGCTCGCCCTGCCCGCGGAGGCCTCCGCCCTCGTGCTCGGCGCCCCCGGCACGGGCAAGACGACCACGCTCATCGAGCTGCTCGCGAGCCGCGTCGAGGCGGGCCTGGAACCGGAATCGGTGATCGCACTCACGTCCAGCCGGGTCACGGCGACCGCCCTGCGCGACGTGCTCGCGCTGCGGCTCGGCGTGCCCACGAACGGGCCGCTCGCCCGCACCGTCAACTCGCTCGCGTTCGAGATCGTGGGCAACGCGGCGCGCGCGGCCGGCGTGCCCGCGCCACGGCTGGTGACCGGCGGCGAGCAGGACGGCGACATCGCCCAGCTACTCGAGGGCCAGCTCGAGGACGGCACCGGGCCGCGCTGGCCCGAGCACCTCGGGCCGGAGGTGCGGGCGCTGCGCGGGTTCCGCACCGAGCTGCGCGAGCTGATGGGTCGCGCCACCGAGTACGGCGTCGCGCCCGCCGAGCTTCGGGCGCTGGGCATCGCGCGCGAACGCCCGGAGTGGGTCGCCGCCGCGGACTTCATCGACGACTACCTGCGCGTTGTGAGCAGCGCCCGCGAGAGCCAGCTCGACTCCACGGAGCTCGTGCAGTTCGCCGTCGCGGCCCTCGGGCGCGGCGAGGGCGGCGAGTCCGTCGACCGGCTGCGGCTCGTGGTCGTCGACGACCTGCAGGAGGCCACCCGCTCGACCCTCGCCCTGCTGGCCGCGCTCGCCGGCCGCGGGGTCGCCATCGTGGCCTTCGGGGACCCGGATGTCGCGGCCAACGCCTTCCGCGGCGGCGAGCACGACTCGCTCGCCCGGCTCCCCGCGCTGCTCGGGCTGCCGGACCTGCGAACCCTCACCCTCTCCACCGTGCACCGCGGTGGGCCCGGGCTTCGCGGCTTCGTGCGCGCGGTGACCGATCGCATCGGCACGGCCGGCGTGTTCGGGCAGCGCGAGGCCGCGGCACCCGGCGCGGATGACCCCGACCCGGTGCTCCGCGTGCTCGCCGAGAGTCCGGCGCGCGAGTGGGCCGCCATCGCGCGGCAGCTGCGCGAGCGGCACCTGCTCGACGACGTGCCGTGGCGAGACATGGTGGTCGTCGCCCGCAGCGGTGCCCAGGTGCCCGTGATCGCCCGCGCCCTCGCGCTCGCCGAGGTTCCGACCCGCACCTCGCTCAGCGGTCGCGCCCTGCGCGACGACCACGCCGCGCGCAGCCTGCTCACGCTCGTGGATGTCGGCGTCGGCCGGACACCGCTCGACGCCGAGCTCGCATCGGGCCTGCTCACGGGCCCGTTCGGTGGGCTCGACGCCCTCGCGCTGCGCCGGCTGCGACTCGCGCTGCGGGCCGAGGAGCTCGCGGGCGGCGGCTCCCGCAGCAGCGACGAGCTGCTGGTCGAGGCGCTCGGGGCGCCGGGGCGCTTCGCCACCATCGACCACCGCATCGGCCGCAACGCGGACCGGCTCGCGGCCACCCTCGCCGAGCTGCGCGCCGCCACGGATGCCACCATCGAGGAGCTGCTCTGGCTCGCCTGGGAGCGCAGCGGCCTCGCGAAGGACTGGTTCGCCCAGGCCGTGAGTGCGGGCATCGCGGCCGACGAGGCCAATCGCAACCTCGATGGCGTCGTCGCCCTGTTCACTGCTGCCAAACGCTTCGTCGAGCGCGAGCCCGGCGTCGCCGCGACGGTGTTCCTCGACCGCCTGCTCGACTCCGAGGTGCCCGAGGACACGCTCTCCGCCCAACCCGCCGGCGACTCGGTGCTCGTCACGACGCCGTCGGGCGCGGTCGGGCTCGAGTTCGACACCGTCGTGGTCGCCGCGCTGCAGGAGGGCGTCTGGCCCAACCTGCGCCTGCGCGGCTCGCTCCTCTTCCCCCAGCAGCTGGTGCGTGAGAAGACGGGGCTCGGGGATGTCGAGCTCGACGAGCGCCGCGAGGTGCGCGACGACGAGCTGCGCATGTTCGCGCTCGCGATCTCCCGAGCCCGGCGCCGCGTGATCCTCGCCGCCGTCGACAACGAAGACGAGGCAGCGAGCGTGCTGTTCGCGCTGGCCCCTGCGGGCGCCAGGACGGTGGATGTCGCGACACTCCGCCCCCTCTCCCTGAGGGCACTCACCGGTCGGCTTCGCCGCGAGCTGGCGCGCCCCGGGCGCACGGGCGCGGAGCGGGCGGCCGCGGCATCCGCGCTGGCACGGCTCGCCGAAGAGCGCGTTCCGGGCGCCGACCCGAAGGACTGGCACGGGCTCATCGACGTCTCGACCACCGAGCCGGTCTACGCCGAGGAGGATCGCGTGCCGGTGTCGCCGTCGCGGCTGCAGGCCTTCGAGGAGTCACCAGTGGACTGGTTCGTCGACAGCGTCTCGGGCACGCAGACCTCCACCGCGATGGGGCTCGGCACGATCGTGCACTGGGCGATGGAGACCGCCACCGACCCGAGCCTCGACACAGTCTGGGCCGCGATCGAGAGCCGCTGGAACGAGCTCGCCTTCGAGTCGCCGTGGCTCGCGGAGCAGCAGCGCCGGGCCGCGCGGGTGCTCGCCGCCGGCGTGGCCGAGTACCTCGCCGACTTCGAGCGGGACGGCAAGACCCTCGTCGGCGCCGAGAAGCGCTTCCAGCTCGAGATCGACCGCGCGACGGTCAACGGCTCGATCGACCGGGTGGAGCGCGCCGCCGACGGCTCGGTCGTGATCGTCGACCTCAAGACCGGCAACCCGATCGTGCCGCAGCCGCACATCGACGCGCACCCGCAGCTCGGCTCGTACCAGCTGGCGTACGTGCAGGGCGTGCTCGATGAGTTCCTCGACGAGCTGGGCGACCACCACGCGGGCGGCGCGAAACTGCTGTTCGTCAAGCGCGGCAAGGACGGCAAGCTCTACCGCGAGGGGCGGCAGGCCGCGCTCGACGAGGAGGAGCTGGAGGGCTTCCGCACGCGCATCCGGCAGGCGGCGATCGGCATGGCCGCGGCATCCTTCGAGGGCGTGCTCGACCTGGACCAGTGGGGATCGTTCGGGGTCGCGGCGAAGCGGCTGCAGCGGGTGCGGGCGGTGTCCAGTGATTAGCGCCGACGACATCGCCGCGGCCCTCGGTCGGCCGGGGCCGACGGACCAGCAGCGCGACGTGATCCAGTCACCGCTCGAGCCGGCGCTGGTGGTGGCCGGCGCGGGCAGCGGCAAGACGGAGACCATGGCCAACCGCGTGCTCTGGCTCCTGGCGAACGGGCTCGTGCAGCCGAGCGAGATCCTCGGCCTCACGTTCACGCGCAAGGCGGCCGGCGAGCTGGGCGCGCGCATCCGGGAGCGGATCGCGGAGCTCGGCCGCGCGGGCCTCCTCGCCGCCGACTTCGACGAGTTCGACCCACCGGTGGTCGCCACCTACAACGCGTTCTCGAACCGCATCTACCGCGACAACGCGATCCTCCTCGGCCGCGAGAGCGACGGCGCCGTGCTGGGGGAGGCGTCGAGCTGGCAGCTGGCGCGGTCGATCGTGATCGCCAGCACCGACGAGCGGCTGCCCAACCTCGACAAGAGCGTCGATGCGGTGACGCGTGCCGTGCTGGCCCTCGCGCACGGCATCGAGGAGAACCTGGCCGACCCGCTCGAGGTGGCCGAGTACGCACTGCGCTTCGCCGCGCTCGGGGACCTGCCCCCGGGCGGCCGCGGAGCCTACGAGGATGCCGCGGCTCTCGCACGCACGGTCGGAGCTCTTCCCGTGCTCCTCGAC